>CAIVGC010000240.1 GCA_903905335.1 uncultured Methylococcaceae bacterium | reverse complement strand
TTACATAGCAATAGCTGAAGCTCAGCACTCCAGGTTTTATACTGTATTCGCCTGAAGCGTGACGGGGTTTATAACCCCGTCACTGACGTTTCGAAAGCGATTGAACCTTCCAAACGTTTCGATCGGGGTTGCAAACCCCGATCGGCATTGGAGAACCGCATCGATCTATCAGAAAATGATGCGCTTCACTATCGTTCAGCACATCCTATAAAAGGAGTGGTTTATTATTAACCTTACCTAAATTAATGGCCGTGACACAGTCTTTACTCACCAGCCCTAACATCAAATTCTATTTTCCAACGCCCACTGTCTTTTTGTGACACTGCCTGTAATTCCAGCGTGCCAACTTCGGTGACTGCAGCGCATAGATGTACGGGTACGACTTCACCGGGTCTACGACCTTCTACGGGCAAAGTTATTTCAACCTCAGCAAGTTCAGATAACTCGTCATCCAACCAATAATTCAAACGTGTACCTACGGTATCTTCACGACGAATAGTAGAGGCAAAGAAGCGAAACCTAACCGGCTCACCGATCACTAAACCAAATTCATCATCGGGTAATTCTTCGCTGGTGCCTTCTTCCATACCAAAGGGTGCAATACATAAGGCTTCAATTTCAGGTGGTAAGCCAGGAACAGCGGGCCTTGCGCTTTCAATACCTACGTAATAAGCGGCTGCCGTACCGCCTTTAATTCGAACGCCTTTACCTTTACGTACATAGCCATAATAAGCGGCACCTCTGGCTACGGCCAAATCTAAATCAGCTCCAGCCAATAATCTGGCTACCGGTGCTTGTTCGCCGGCTAACCAGGTATTTAACACGGTCATTAAGCGCTGAGCTAGTGCATCGGCTTTTAATACGCCGCCATTAAATAACACTGCGGTGGGATGTAGAAAACTGGCATGTGCCGGTAAAGCTATATCAGTAAGATCATCGGTAGCATTTTGTTGTTTGGCTAAAAAAGCCGCCAAATGACGTGTGATAGCGGCATCTTGCGCATACGGTAAACCTGCGGTTCTTAAACCAGTACGGGTACGAGTAATCGGCCTATCACTGGCTGCTACTTTAGGCAGAAAACCTTCAACTAGAACATTATTAACTTCATCGCGTGTCAACTCGGTACGCAAATTACCCGATAACAAGGAAGAGCCGCGATTGGCTACGACCATAGGCATGCTATCTAGCGTAGCTGTAGTCAATATTTTTTCTTTAGCTACACGGCAGCTCTGCGTTAAGGCTTGCACTTGCCAGGGCTCTAAGCGTTTACCTTCTTTTTCTAGCTTAGCTTTAACGGTATAAGCTAAAGCTAAATCCATATTGTCACCACCCAGTAAAATGTGATCACCTACTGCAACACGCGTAAATTCTAAATTACCGTTATCTTCAGTGACGGCAATTAACGATAAATCGGTCGTGCCACCACCGATATCAACGACTAAGATAATATCGCCGCATCGTGCTTGTTTGCGCCAATCACCTTGGCTCTTTTCTATCCAACTATATAATGCCGCCTGAGGTTCTTCCAATAATATGGCTTGTCCTAGTCCTACTGCACGAGCTGATTCTACAGTGAGTTCGCGTGCCGCTGGATCAAAAGACGCCGGCACTGTGATTACCAAATCTTGCTGAGCTAAGGGGGCATTAGGAAACTGATTTTGCCAAGTATCAGATAGATGCTGTAGATAAGCGGTGGTTGCCTGAAACGGTGAAACTCGCTCAACTTCTTCAGGGGCATCGGGTGGCAATATCGGCGCTTTACAATCAACATCGGCATGACATAACCAACTTTTTGCACTGGACACTAACCTTATTGGGGTTTTACTCCCTAAATTCCTAGCGATTTCACCGACCAAATACTCTGGCTTTATGCTCCAAGGCAGAGACGTTGAGCCTGCCGCAAGTTCCGACTCATGAGCTTGATACAAGAAAGACGGTAACTGATAACTTTCTTCAACCACACCCGGCGAGGTTAATTGAGGTATAGCCAGCACTTGTTGTAAATATTCGCCGTCATCTATATCAGTAATATCGACATAAGATAAAACACAATGCGTGGTTCCTAAATCAATACCTACTGAATAATGTCTGATATCAGCAGTATTAGGCGTAAGCTCTTTAACTGTCTCTATTAAGTTGCTACCAGCATAATCAAAAGACTGAGCCGTCTTTTCTTCCGCCTGCTGATTTTCTGAGCTTGCAAAAAAATCTTGATTTGTATCAATGGGATTAACATTATCAACTACAGCGCTATCTGGTGTAACAGCTAACTCAGCAGTTTTCATAGCGTCTACGCTATCTGGCTTTTTCTTTATATGATCAAACAAACTCACAGCTCAACCTCAGCAGCGGCGAGAATAGCGGCATCATGTCCTTGCGTAAGCTTAGGTAACCGAATGTTAGTGACCTGCCAACCCTTGTGAATTAAAGTACCAGTAAAAGGCGCTGCCCCGGTAATGTTACCTGTTAAACGTACCGCTCCAGCATCAAAACCCTGAGGCAAGCTGATTTTACTGCCTTCCTGCTCATTACGAATAGCGGCTAAAGTGAAGTGTTCGTTAATAGCTTTGTTACAACCTTCATGAACCACGCGTGCAGCAATGCCAATATCAGCGTCACTGTAACTAGTCACATCTTCTTTTATAAAATCGATAAAACGGGCTTCTTTTTGCAATAAACTTAACAATTGCAAAGCAGCATCAGGTGTAGCTTCTTTTAAGATAACGGGTTCTGGTGCTGGTGCATGAACCACCTTTTCAACTTCGATGATTTTCTCGACAATCTTTATTACAGGTTCCGCTGAAACTGGAGCGGACGTTGATGCTGCTGATTTACGTCTACAACGCATCATGCTAATAACCATGACTAACAGCAAACTAATCAACATCAAGGCTAATAAGGCTACTGTACCGGCAAGACAAACATGCCATAAATCAAAGGTGGTTGGTTTTAAAGATAAATCAATTGCATAAGTCATATTCATTTAGAGGCTCTTTTTATTATTGTTATGTTATTTTTATTGACCTGGGGCTGTACGCGAGGCGGCAGAAAACATCATGCCTTGTAATACTTCACGAGTGGTTTGCATACGCATTTGTTTTAAATGCCGATCGGCAATGACTTCAGGAACATCTGCTTTGGTATAAACTTCACGCATCTTAGCCAAACTAGGTTCGCATTGCTTCATAATGGCATCGGTGGCATTGCGGGTATCTATTTTCTGATAACCTGACTTTTGCATTTCATCACTCACACACTTCTTATAGTCATACTTTGCTGCTTGAATTTTTTCGATGACTCCATCTGAAAGACTGGTATTTTGCCATTCATTTTTAGCATCCTCGGCATAAGCCAAACTAGTAGCCAAACTAAGGACTAACAATACATATTTGTTCATGATATACCTTAAAGATGTGATTAACGCTTTAATGCAGCGATTTTACACGTAGCGCTTAAAAATTAATAATGTAGAGACGCGATTAATTGCGCCTCTACATTAAATTGAAGTTTAGTGTAGGTTTTGTAAAGCAGCAATACGCTCTTCTAAAGGTGGATGACTCATAAATAATCGACTTACGCCACCGCCATTAATACCAAAAGCGGCTAGATGTCCGGGTAAGTCTTGCGCTTCTTGTCCACGTTGCAGAGCACGCAGCGCACCTATCATTTTGTCACGCCCTGCCAATTTTGCACCACCAGCATCGGCTCTAAATTCTCTATAGCGAGAAAACCACATCACTAACATCGAAGCCAAAAAGCCTAAAACAATCTGTGCTGCCATTTGGGTAATATAATAACCCATGCCCCGCCCGCGTTCATTTTGCAGTATCACTCGATCAACCACATGCCCGATAATAGTCGCAAAAAAGTAGACAAAGGTATTTACCACGCCCTGCATTAAAGCCATAGTGACCATATCACCGTTGGCTACATGCGTTATTTCATGGCCAATGACCGCCTCTACTTCATCGGCATTCATATTTTGCAGCAAACCGGTACTCACCGCGACCAACGCACTGTTTTTATTCATGCCGGTGGCAAAGGCATTCGCTTCTGGCGTCTCAAATATACCCACTTCAGGCATACCAATACCCGCCAAGCGCGCTTGTTTTGCAACGATATCGAGTAACCAACGTTCGGTTTGATTTTGTGCTGAGGTAATGACCTGCACGCCCATTGATTGCTTAGCTGACCATTTAGACATTGCCAAAGAAATAACGGAACCTGTCATGCCGATCACGGCTGACACTACTAACAAAGCATTAAGATTAAGATCAACGCCTTGAGCATCTAAAACACCACCTAGCCCAAAAACATTAAAGATAATACTGATAGCGGCCATGATGGCAACATTGGTCGCTAGAAAAAGAAATATTCGCATCATGATAAACCTCAATTAAGTGTAAGTTCGTTCTATTATGGGGATTAAATAACACATTCCAACCCGTATAAGAATGATAATATAAGCGAAAGTTTCCTTCAAAGGTCATAATCATGATTTTTTTTAAAACCACGTTACTTTCCGCACTGTTTTTTAGCACCAGTTTAAGCTTTGCAGACACCAGCACAGCTCAAGAAGTATTAAAACAATTGCATCTACCGGCTGGTTTTACGTTATCAATTTATGCTGATAATGTTCCTAATGCTCGCAGCTTAGCCTTAGGTGACAATGGCATAGTATTTGTCGGCAGCGGACGGGAAGGCAAAGTTTACGCCTTACAAGATAAAGATCAGGATGGTATCGCTGAAAATCGCTACATAATTGCTGAAAATCTAAGCATGCCCAATGGCGTAGCTTACAAAGATGACAGCCTTTATGTTGCAGAAATTAGTCGCATTATTCGCTTTGACCATATTACTCAGCAACTCGCTCACCCATCTAAGCCCTCTGTAGTCTTCGATCAATTCCCGACAGACACCCATCACGGTTGGAAATATCTGCGCTTTGGCCCCGATAACAAGCTATATACTGCGGTTGGCGCACCTTGTAATATTTGTAAACCCGACAAAGACATCTACGCCTCTTTAGTTCGTCTTAATGCCGATGGTAGTCAATTTGAAATCATCGCTCATGGCATTAGAAACACAGTCGGCTTTGATTGGCAACCGGACACTCAAGCCTTATTCTTTACCGATAACGGTCGTGATTATTTAGGCGATGATAGCCCACCAGACGAACTCAACCATTGGTCTACTAAAGGCGATCATTTCGGCTACCCCTACTGCCATGGTGGAGATATACCAGACCCTGAGTTCGGAGCCGATAAAAAATGCAAAGACTCTACGCCGCCCGCTTGGAAATTTAAAGCCCATATCGCACCTTTAGGTTTACGCTTTTATCAAGGACAACAGTTTCCTGCAGAATATAAAAACCAGTTATTTGTTGCGCAACACGGTTCTTGGAATCGTACCGAGCCCCAAGGTTATCGTGTAGTTTTACTTAAATTCAACCACGACCAAGTTATTTCAGAGCAAGATTTTATTAGTGGCTGGCTCAACAAAGACGGCGAGGTGATAGGACGCCCCGTAGATATTTTAACACTCCCTAACGGCAGTCTATTAATTAGTGATGACAAATTAGGCGTTATCTATAAAGCCTCTTACCAAGGTAAGCCATGAGTAAACAATTTGAAATCCT
>CAIVGC010000239.1 GCA_903905335.1 uncultured Methylococcaceae bacterium | reverse complement strand
ATAGTCGGCGTATCAGGCCGTATGGGAACTGTGCTCTGCAAAGCAGCACAGCAATCCAATGGAACTACATTAGCAGCAGCTATTTCTAGACCTAATAGCCTTACAATAGGTAAAGATGCCGGTGAATTATCAGGCCTTGGTACTCTAGGTATCAAGGTAGTTGATGAGTTAAGCGCGGTTATTGATGACTTTGATGTATTGATAGACTTTACGCGCCCTGACGCCTCGATGATCATCATCGAGCAATGCCGAAAAGCGGGTAAACAACTAGTCATAGGCACTACTGGTTACAGTGACGCACAAAAATTAGTGATTGCTGAGGCGGCTAAAGACATAGCCATCGTATTGGCTCCCAATATGAGCGTAGGTGTGAATTTAGCACTCAATCTGCTGGCATTAGCAGCAAAAGTGATGGGTGACTATACCGACATAGAAATCATTGAAGCTCATCATCGCCATAAAGTTGATGCGCCTTCTGGCACTGCCTTACGCATGGGTGAAGTCATCGCCGATGCTTTAGGACAGGACTTAAAAGACTGCGCCATATACGGCCGCGAAGGTATTACCGGCGAACGTGACAGAAAAACCATTGGTTTTTCTACCATACGTGCTGGAGATATTGTCGGTGACCATACTGTTATGTTTGCTGACGAAGGTGAGCGTTTAGAAATTACTCACAAAGCTACTAGCCGCATGACTTTTGCCAATGGTGCGGTAAGAGCGGCCATGTGGTTAAAAGACAAACCCAACGGGCTTTATGATATGCAGGATGTTTTAGGGCTTTCGACTTAAGCCCCGTAGGTCGGGTTACGCGGTCGCTAACCCGACCTACACCTCTATCGTTAACCCAACATTGCACCATGATTATGTTGGGTTGCGAAAAGCACGCAGCCCAACCTACTAGGCTCAATACAACAAAAAAGCTGATCGTTCTTGCTCCCAAGTTAACTCATCAGCTCTCGCTAAAAACTCTAAGTCTTCTGGGACTGCATTCGCATCATCCACCCACTCCCGTAATAACGCAGAACCATTAATAACATCGATAGCTAATTTATCTAACTCATATTCATAAGGAAAATCACGCCATAAAGGATAATCAGGCTGCTGTAGTCGTAAGGCTTTAAAGGCCAGAGCTTGCAAACGCCATGGTTTAAAAGTGGCATGATCGTAAATAAAATCTTCCACATGAATTTGTACGCCGGCACATAGTTTTTCGGCATGCTTATGAAAAGTAGGTTCAAACCAACACTCTCGTAAACGGCAACCTCTGAGCCATTGCGGTGCAATGTCGTGCATGTTTTTTATAAGTTTTACCGCATTAAGATCAGGTGCGCCAAATAACTCTAGGGGACGTGTCGTTCCTCGACCTTCAGATAGGGTTGTACCTTCTAAAAGCACGGTACCTGCATAACATCGCGTCATCGACAAATTTGGTGCATTAGGACTAGGATTAATCCAAGCACGCTCTGCTTGCGGCCAACCATAACCGAGCGCTGACTCAGGATTCCAGCCCTGCATTTCAATGACTCGGCAATCAATATCCAATTCCAGCTTATGAATAAACCATCGTGCTAATTCACCCATAGTTAAGCCATGGCGCATAGGTATCTCCCCTGCACCTACAAAACTTTCCCAGCCCTGCCTTAACGTCAAGCCTTCTACTGGACGCCCTGCGGGATTAGGCCTATCCAATATCCATACTGTTTTTTGATGCTTAGCGGCAGCTTCTAACACATAACGCAAGGTGGTGATAAAAGTATAAATACGACATCCCAGATCCTGTAAATCAACTAATAAGACATCAAATGATGCCATCATACAATCGGTCGGCTTTCGAACCTCACCTAAGAGACTAAACACAGGAATACCTAAAACAGGATCAATAAAATCAGGAGATTCAATCATAATATCTTGCTTAT
>CAIVGC010000238.1 GCA_903905335.1 uncultured Methylococcaceae bacterium | reverse complement strand
TTGCATTCAAGTCGATCAAGTATTCTTCAACAAAACGGCTCTGTCTTGGATTTAGTTTCATGATTCAACCATACTAGGTCGCAGCCTTATCTTCCGCACCGTCTTCACTGCGCATAGCTTTCCACTGCTTATCTGTCAGTCTGATGCTTGCCATTTTTATCTACTCATCATGTAAGTTGTTACATTATAACATATTAACAATAGTCTACGAATTAGCGCATTTATTATATGAATTATTTATTATTTATTACTTGCGCAAGTGTTAAATTATGTTATCCTATGTTCACGGTTTCAACTTTTGAAGCCACTTAGGAGATGATCATGGCTATTAAAACAAAAATATTAAGTTCTGAACTTGAAACACCTATTTTAATCAGCACAAACACATACGCTGACTATTTCTATGTGCCAGCAAGCATAGAAGTACAAGTAGGAGAGTACAAAGCAACTCTGCAAACTGGATTAAGCTATTGCCGCAATGATTATAAATGCCCAGGTAATAACTTAGAAGTTTACGAAGAAGGAGGTGATTTAATTCTTTTTAAATTAGATCAAGCTTATGAGTCTATTATCGATAATGATGATTTTATAGCAGAACTTAATGAGGACTGTAGCACTAGCTACACATCTACTGAGCTTGCTGACATGCGCAATGCCCTGGTCGAAGTTATTATCAATGCACAGCAGCTAATAAGAGAAGCACAAGAAGAAGCGGAGGCTGAACTTGAGGCTGATGATAATATTTATGTGATGCACACAGAACGTGAAGAAGATGAGGATACGGGGGAAAAACGCGCTTGCTCTGAGCCAGAACTAAGGATATTTGATGATCAACATGAAGCGCAAGACTATGTAGATGTCATTAATAAAACGGTTGATATGGCTCTCATCATCACTAAAGAAACTGCAAGAAGCAGGTTTTCTGGTGAGTTTTAATGATAAATAAATCAGAAGCGGCTATAGCACTAGCCGCCCTCCGAAAGACTGAAACAAAAATATGTCCTGAGTGCGGTGAAATCCGCATTGCGGTGGTCAGGGCTACCGACTTGTGCAAAAAGTGCAAGTCTAAATTGCTCATGAGAGCGCGTAAATTGTCACACCTAGCCCCTTAATCGGGGCTTTTTTTTGTCCATTCGCTAGACCTAAACGGGTTTTTCTTTCGACTCTTGTTTGTCTCTTTCACTGTATACCCTTACTTTCTGTGACTTTTAGTTGATTGTTGTACTGCCCCTTCACAGCATACCCAGCTTCAATAGGCACAGGCGCATGGCGATAGAACACTATCTGACCTATTGCCATGCCTTCGCGCAACAGTAATGAGTGACCTCTTGTCATATTCTTTAGCTCGAGTGTTAGCTTAGATCCATGCCAGTGAGCGTCGCACCAGCCTGCATTTAAATGTTCTAAGCCATTCCTAGCCATAGATGATTTTAGTTTGTACTCGCATGATATGTCAGCAGGCAGATTAAATACTTCTCGACTTGATGCGAGTATAAAATCACCAGGGTGCATTACCCAGCCGTTTTGACTAATATCAACTTCTTTGGTGCTTATATTATCTTTTGCAGCTAAATCAACAACTCTCTTTTTTAATGAGCATCGCTCAACTCTAATGATAGAATCAAGTTTGACATCAATCGACGAACCGTTCACTCTACTTAAATCTGCTGTGATAACGCCCTCATTTACTAAGTCAACTAACTCTAAATATGACAATAAACTCATGCTTCCTCATCTTCGCGTTTGATTTCTAATAATCGATTAAGCGTATCAATCGCTTCTTGAATGTCTTTACTTTCAGTCTTTACGCCTCTCTGCCCTGCGCACAATAACTTTTTAATAGCATGAGCGACACAGGGATTAGTCACATTAAATAGTAAAAGCGTTCGGTAAACATCAATACTATCAAGATGACTCGTCTCTTTAAAATAATGACTATGCTCACTCATCAGGATATCTTCCAGTTTGGCAAAAGCTGATAAAATCTAACATTTTTAGCTCTCAATTCATGACCTTTTTAAATGCCTCATGCCTTGCCTTTTGAACGCTAAAGCCTTGATTTACTATGAAATTTTTAACGCATGATAAATAATCATCTTCCTGATTGTCTGTTGGTAGCCCTGCGCTCAATAGCTTGCACTTTTCGTACAGGTAATCTAAATCTAAATCTATCGCCTCCCTTGTGTTATTCGCCATTTTGCTTCTCTTTTTTCATTGAAAAATACAAAATAGCAGGGCTAAACGCTATGCAGATAAGCGTTACGATTATCATGACAAGCCAATGCTTAATCA
>CAIVGC010000237.1 GCA_903905335.1 uncultured Methylococcaceae bacterium | reverse complement strand
TATATAAGGATCCATTATGAAAAAGTGCCTCTTACTCTTACTTATAACCCAAGCATTTACACCAAATGCTTTTGCTGAAAAACAAGAACAAAATAATAGCGATTATGATATATCGGAGGTAGAAGACTTGACGCCGCCCCAATCTACGATAACCAGTTATCTATGGACAAAAGATGTACATAGTTCACGCAAGGCAGTGATAAAAACTGCAGCCCCCGCAAGCCCTTTAATGACGCTTCATTCAACAAAACCACTTATGTCAACCGTTGTTACTCAGCCGATTTTTTGGGGCAGTTCTTGGAGCGGATCGCAGGCAAACCCAATATTTATTAGCGATAAAATCGTCGGCTTAACTCTTTGGTACAACAATCTCCAAAGCTCACCTTACAAAAGCACCGTCAGCGAATATACAACTTTAAATCTCTCATCAATAGCACCTCTATTTGTCACATCAGCAACATCTGTGAGCAGCAGTAATCCTGCTAATGTTCTTACACAAGTGTGTACTACAGTCGGTACGGCAAATCTCAAGGCCAATAGCTATTACCCTGTTTATACTGATTTACCACGCGGAACCGCTAATTACTGCGCTTATCACTCCGCAGGTATTTGCGCAGGCTCAACAACGCCAGTGCAGTTTGCTTTCTTTTTTAACATAGACAATGACCCAGGATGTGATCCTGCTAGTCCTTATGCGCCCAAAGTTGGAACTACCAATGCCCAAGCACCAGGCTCAATACTAACAGGCGGATCAGGCTTACCACAGCAATCACAAGGCCTTGCTGCTTTAGCGAATATTACCGCACATGAGTTAATGGAAACGGTGACGGACCCTGCCTATTTCACAATAACTCGCGGTATAACTAGCGGTTACTGGGGTGGATGGTATGACTCAACTGGCGCTGAAAATGGTGACAAATGCGCCTGGACTTTCGGCCCTTCAAATACAGGCCTGTCTCCAGGAACCGTGTTAATTGGTGGCTACGACTGGAAACTTCAGGGCGAGTGGTCAAATAAGGCTCAAAATGCCAAAACTGGATATCCTACCCAAAGTGGTCTATTGAAAGGCTGTGTTACAGGATCATAAACTTGATGCTATAAAATCTGTAGTTAGATATATTGCCCGAATGATTCGGGCAATATTTTTATTCCTTATTTGGAGTGAGACATGAGCAAAAAAGCGATACATAACTACCTCTTCACAGCCATGCTGTTGCTATCGGGAGCGGCTATTGGCGAAAATATGGTGCTGGCACCACCGGGATTTATCGCTCAAACCGTAACACGCGATGTCGCTGAATATACAGCGCAAGAACAAGACTTGATGGCAGCCATTAAAGCGAAAGAAAATCAGCCTAACTTATTATTAGCCGATGACTTTGAGGTATGGACAGGCCAAGGTAGTGATTGGCAATCCAAATCAGAATGGTTGCAAACGATTCAACAACAGAGCAATTTTACTATCCGCAATCTATCTGTTCGCTTAATGGATGATTTTGCCGTAGTGAGCTTTTCGCTTGAAACGGTTCAAGGTCGGCATAATAAACATTCAACACAATTCATAGTCGACCTTTGGCGAAAAAGCACTAACAAATTAAGCGTTAGGTATGTTTCTGACTTAAGCCCTTCAAACTCATCCTCACTATCTCGGCAAGATAAAAAGATTTAATCCGATCACAGCTCACTGCCCGCGCTGTTGCCCGTATTGATATTTAAACTTACGTTTTAACAAACCAGCTGGATCATCGGGGATTCTGTTCAACCATTGCTCATTGGCTTGCTGCTGCTCATCCGTAGGTTGAGTTATTTCTGTAGCTGGTTTTGGCTGTTGTTTGGCGTCTGTTTTTTTGGGTTCGGCTGCTTGCTCTGCCTTCTCCGCTTCGGGTTCTTTATTATCAGGTGTGCCCTGCTCATCGGCTTGCTGTTGCTGAGACTTCTTTTCTTCAGACTGCTCTGGCTTTTGATCGGAGGCTTTTTGTTGCTCGGATTTATCTGAGGGTTCGCCATCCTTTTTTTGCTGATCGTCCTTATCAGACTTATCTTGTTTGTCCTGTTTGTCCTGCTTATCTTCTTGCTTTTTTTGATCTTGCTTTTGTTTTTCCAGTGCTTTTTCTACTAGCTCTTTATTGTATTTGGCATCCTTATCGTCAGGATTAAGCGCAAGGGCTTTTTCATAGGCTTTGATAGCCGGCTCCAACTGCCCTGATTTTGCTAAGGCATTACCTTGATTATAAAAAACATTGGCATTCTTCTCGTCTAACTTGGGAACAAGGCTCTCCAGCGCTTTGTCATAAGCGCCTGTTTTATAGTTAGCCGCCGCCTTCCAATCAGGATTCTCAAATAAGTTCGCAGCCTGCTCAAACTGATTGTTTTTATAAGCCTGCTCTGCTTGCTGATCTTTGTTCTGCCATAAATCTTGCCACTCAAAAGCGTAACTGTTTTTAGGCAAGGGCAATAACAATACTAAGGCGATAGTTAATAGACCTTTTCTAAAGCTTAACGCCGCCAACGGTAACACTAACAATAACAGCCACGGCCCTTTATCTTCCCATTGGTCTAAGAG
>CAIVGC010000236.1 GCA_903905335.1 uncultured Methylococcaceae bacterium | reverse complement strand
GTATAGTAGAATTCTTATCATGAAACTTATAGTGATACGACCTATTGCCATCCATGGCAACTGGTTTCCGGCAGTCCATGCCGGAATGACGGCTTACCCACTATGATTCACTTAGAGTCATATTTAGGAAAGATATCTAATCAATGAATGTTGGTAGGTGTACTATTTTAGTAAATAAAAAAACACTTTTGATGGTGGGTGATTCAGTTACAGACGCCGATCGCGATAGGTCCGCGGGTATTGGAGCATACTCTTTAGGTCATGGTTATGTATTTTTTTTGGATCAAATGCTAAAAATGCATGATAAAAAAAATGAAGTAGTAGTGATAAATAGAGGCGTTAGTGGTAATACCATTAAAGACTTAACAAATCGCTGGGAATTGGATGTGCTTAAGTTGAAGCCGGATTGGCTATCAATAATGATTGGTGTTAATGATGTGTGGCGACAATTTGATTCCCCAGGCCTTCCTTCGATATCAACCTTAGATGAATATGAGAAATATTTGAATGATTTGATCGATTTAACAAGAGATACCGTCGAGAAGATTATATTAATGACACCCTTTTTAGTCGAACCTAATCAATCTGATCCTATGCGCAACATGCTTAACGGGTATACCAATGTTGTTCGTCAAGTAGCCGCTCGTGAAAAGCTTATCTTGATTGATACACAAGAAAAATTCGATTTTGCCATGACTAAAATAAACCCAAAAGCGCTAGCAGAAGATCGTATTCATCCAACCAAAGCAGGGCATAAATTAATAGCAGAAGCCCTGATGGATAGCTTATTCAATAATCACTAGCGATTAATAAAGAGTCAATTAAGTGCTACTTGCGTGGACTTAATAGTGAATCGACAAAAGCACTGATGGGGCGGGTCACTTTTTGCATCAGCCAGCCTAGGGCTATAAAAATAAATAGCCAAAGTATGACGGCAAGCCACGCCGGAAAATAATTGAAAAGCTGATCGTAACGCTCGAGTAAAGGCCAGTGCAGAAGATAAGTTTCGTAAGAATAGAGGCCGAACAAATAGAGCACCTTACAATCCAGTCTTTTTAATGAAAAGAACACCACTAACATCAGCATTGCAATTAGGCTCGTGGATTGTCCGATAAAGAAATCTGCATTAAACCCCAATTTTATAAGTAATGGAGTGAGTTGAGGCCAGTCACTAGGCACATTATGACAAATCATATAAGCAGCAATCCCGGCAGATAATAGTAAAACAAAGGGTCTACTTACCCCCTTGGATTCATTTCTAAACCAAGTCATTTTTTCTGAAAAAACTTTATTCTCCGCTAGTAGCCATGCCAACAAAATTCCCAACGAGAAGGCATTGGTGTGCAAGCGATGTAGCCAGTTATCTTGCAAATGAAGCGGGTCAGTGAGCGCGATAGCATTAGCAATAACGGCTAATAAAATAGCGGTTAACCAAGGCCTTTTGGGCATAAATAGTATTGGAAATAGCACGTAAAACATGACCAGCCAATTGATATACCACAAAGGAGAATCTACATCCTCAAATCCACGAGCCTGAGGAAACCACTCACCCAAAGACTCTAATATATATTCTAGCGTGTAAGTAATATGGAGCATGTAATTGTCAGTAATGAATAAAACAATTAACACAAGCCAAAAAGGAATAAATACTTTTGTTAAGCGCCGACGATAAAAATCAGTAACCGAGAGTTTTTTCTTTAGCATGCTGACAGTCAGTCCAAAGCCTGACATCAATAGAAATAAGTCGACACCTACGCCACCGGCGATTGATAGAGGATATAAAAAATGGTTGTCAGTCACTAGCATATAGCTGATGTGGGCAAAAACCACCGTCAAAATACCAATACCTTTTAACTCTTCAGTTATCCCTACAGGAAATAATTCCGTATATTGAGTTTTACGTAACGTTAGCAGTAGTGCCAGTATTAGCAAGCTGATTACAATAAAGGTGGACGTTGAAACATTAGTTATTGCGATAGGCATTTTGTTTTAGTCATGCTCAAGTCAGAAGTTCTTCATTAAACCATGCTTAAGAGCAAGAAGACAGAAATAAGAGAGTAGAGCAAAAGCGATAAATATCGCCTTATGGAGTTAAGTCTCTTTCTACTACTACAATAACTAAGCTACCAGCCAATTATCTAAAATTTGATCGCAAACAAAAAAACCAGTTAATTAAAAGCTATGGAATGAATTAGAAATGATGAGAGGCGTGGAGAAAATACCTTTTGATCAAGATATATAATAGATATCTTTCCTAAATAGTGTTTGAACGATAATAAATCATTTAATACAAAACAATAAGTTGCGATAAAATAGGCCATTGAGAATTAAATAACAGCCTATTGGCGTAGAAAATGCTAAATTCAAGTAACTTACTGATAATTATGAACATTGTTTTCATCGAAAAGGGCTTGGCGAAAGCTACCTC
>CAIVGC010000235.1 GCA_903905335.1 uncultured Methylococcaceae bacterium | reverse complement strand
TCCTATCTATCGCTGGATAGACCTATTCAAGCACTTACAGGTCCTATCTATCGCTGGATAGACCTATTCAAGCACTTACAGGCCCTATCTATCGCTGGATAGACCTATTCAAGCACTTACAGGTCCTATCTATCGCTGGATAGACCTATTCAAGCACTTACAGGTCCTATCTATCTCTGGATAGACCTATTCAAGCACTTACAGGTCCTATCTATCGCTGGATAGACCCATTCAAGCACTTACAGGTCCTATCTATCGAGGGTTAGACCTATTCAAGCAGTTTCGGCGCTATCAAACGTTCGCTAGCTTATTAATTCTGTCTTTAGAAGTATCCTGTTTAATTAGACCCTTTCACTATCGCTATTACATTACTAATGGCTTATAACCAAATCGCTTCTTGCTCTAAAGCCTTACCGTAGTGCTGCGATAAGTTTCCCAGTTTAATAAAATCATCACTCAATGCATTCATAGACTCTAGTTTTTGAATAGCATTTTCAAATAGAATACGTGTTTCCTGCCAAATCTTGCTACTTCCGAATGTGACCAATTTATTTTCCCAATCGGGTAACCAATAAAAATCTAAAAGTGAGTCTGGGTGTAGAGCGTTATTTAAGCGAACGAAGTTAGACAAACCCACGCCATCATAATCTGGGAACAATATCACGACATCAGTACGCTTTTGTTCTCCAAGCCATTGTAAGAACAGCTCGGACAATTGCCCGGCATAATAAGCTAAACTACCGTTAAAATTTTCCGGTAACCAATCACAACGATCAAACAAAGCCTGATTTTCCACTAAGAGTAATGGCCTGTTAGTCTGCCAGGTTTGACCTAGACTAATCTGTAAAACCGCAGCGCCAAAGTTTTCGGTAAGTTCTGAAACTTGCATGGTGCTATTTCCATCATCCCAGACTACTTCAGAGTCCCAGGCTTTCATCAACAAATAACAACAATCATGACTGGTTTTGCCTATTTTACTGTGGCGTTCTGTGCCTATATTACGACTACGCACTGGCAGATTAGCCGGTAATGAATCATTATCTAAAGGATGTAATTGGCGCAGATAGTTAAACACGCTTTGCCGATTAATGATCCGATAAACGGTACTACGACCTTGTTTTATAACTTCAATTTGCCGAGTACTCTGTGCAAACTGTTCCAACTCTTTTCTCTGAGTTAGGGTAAAAGTAGAGGCCGTTAGTAACTGATCACTATCAAGCAAGCGACTTAAAGCACCTGATAAAATGCTCATGGTTAATTATCTACATCAGCAAGGGATTCCAGAATCTGCCAGTTAAGTCGGCTGATGTGATTCTTACCCTTGGTAGTACCAATGGGCACACAATAACGAGCGGTGATTTGCGGTTCTGGTGAGGCAAAAATAAGGGTAAAGCCAAATTCCTCGGCTATTTCAATTAAATTGCGTTGGTTGCGTTGATCCAGAGAAGCGGCCTCATCCAGATAACAGGCGGTTTTAATAGCTTTTCGTGAATCCTGCATTTGATTAAGCATAGCTAGACCAGTTATGAGTTTAGCCATCAGCACTGTACCATTCGATGCCGCACTATCAATATCTTCAAATTCTGCCGGTGTTTGATTTTCTTTAGCAATAATAAAAACTAGCCGAAATAAATGCTCTACTCGCAAGCCTCCTCGCGCCTCGCCTTCTTTGATCAGAATATCCTTGGCCTTATTGAGTTCCTTATCATCTAACACGGTATTCTGGTCGAACAAATCAAAAGAATTTCCTGACTCAACTTGTTCCGAGGTTGAAATCAAGGTTTGTATGGCTCGTACTAAGGTATCTTCTTCTCTGGGTTCAATTTTAAATACTTTAAGATCAGACAACTGGCGGCGATTAATCTTGTTATTAAACTCACGCATTCGCCGTTTAAAGGTTTCTAGGCTGTCACGCAAATCTCGCAATATAGCAGCTACCTGCACCACCGCCGAACGCGCTTTACGCTCGATAGCCTCTTGTTCCTGACTCAGTTGTGCTGTGTAGTTAAACAAAGCATCTAATTCCTGCTCGGCGGTATCTTGCGCTTGGAATTTATTCACGCCATCTCTATGCAAGCCCGCCAACTGTTGGTTCAACTGTTCGTCGATTTGCTTTAGCTTATAGCAATCGCGGTTATACGTTTCGATGCGATCAGCCAATGTCGGCATAGCCAACTCTGTTGCATCCATACAGGCAAAGTTGGGCAGTTGCTCTAAAATAGTAAACGGAGGTTGTTGATCAAGGCGTTGCTGGCGTGCCGTGTTGATGCGTTGATGTTGGCTTAGCAGTTCTTTTTGATCGGCTTTATGTTTTTCTTGGGCTAATAAAATAGCTTTCTTTTGCTCCGCTAATTTTGATGTTTCACGCTCAAGCAGAGTTAGCTTTTGTTTCAAGGCCTCTATTGCTGGCGACCTTTCTAAGGCGCTTACCTTTAATGATAATAATTCTTCATAGTTTTTTTCATCGTTAGTTAGTTCCGCTATCTGCTGCTCTAGTTTTTGTTGGTTTTGCTTTTGTTGGCTTAAGGTTTCAACGCTATTTAATAAAGCATTTAATTCAAGCAACTGCCGTTCACAGTCACTGATTTCGATCTCTAATTCTTGCGCAGTTTTGATTATAAGATTCGGTTCTAGGGCAGACAAATCCAGTAATAAGCCAGGCAGTTCTAAACGGTTAGCAGACAGCCGCGATTCCAATAGCGCGGCAAATGAGCGCAAGGCAGTTTGATCGTTTAGCTCGATGGCATGAGCTTGATCTATCGGTAAACTCAACACTGATTTTGCTAGTAACCGAGTTAAAAACTCAAAGCTGTCAGTTGGCAATAGTTTTTGCAGTTGCAAATATAAGTTATTGTTAATGCTCTGCAACTGCCGTTGCAAATCAACTTTTTCTTTAGTAATTTTGGCAATGTTTCTATTGATGGCTCCTAAAGATTGCTGCTGTTCGGCATTACCAATACTACGCATCAATTCATCACGTTGTTTTTGCAAAAGTTGTCGCTGGTTTTGTAATTGAGCTATACCGCTGACAAACTGAAATTGAATAATCAGCTCTTGATAATGCGATTCAATTTTCTCATAGCCTTTTAATACAGTTTTGGCTTCAGCACGATCTTCGTAAATCGTTTTCTGGCGATTTTCTAAAGCCTCGGCCTCCTCATCCGAAGTGCGAAGTCGAAGGCGTAGTTGTTCGGTAGTGCTGTTGTTATAGTCTTCCCAGTCATTCAATGCCTGTTCTATCAAAGGTCGCCATAAAATAATCTTGCCACGCAATGCTTGTCTTGTTTGCTGACTGTCTTCCATGGCTGAAATTAGCGCTTGGTTACGAAACACCGCGTCATACTGGGATTTATCATAATTGACATCAGCAAAAGACTTATCCCATTCACTCTTAAAATCGACATTACGATCTTGTAAGTCGTGTTTAAAAATTTCCAGTAAATAGTTTTTCACTTCCTTACTATCTAGGCGATCCAAGCGCAAAGTTCGCGTCAAGATACGTTGATATGTTGCCGCTTGTGAAGTAAATTCCAATGGGAAAATAGTTAAATCAGGGTCGTCAGCACGCTGCTTTTGGCGATTACCATACAACAAGGCTCTTAAATCAGCCTGCGGGTAAATTTTGGCAGGCTTCCCGCATTCGAACAACCTAGCGATTAATTTGGGTTGGGCAACTAATTTACCATCATCCAAACGGTAATCATCAAGATCAAGACTACCTTGATAGGCGAAGTATTCATAATCATGGCTCAAGCCTTTACCGACACAACCTATTACCGCCATACCAGATGGCAACAATACTTCCAACAAAATATAGGCACTGTTGTCGGGAAAATAAAAGCGTTTGGAGTTTTCGACACTGTGCGCACCAAAATCCATATGCCGTTTATCGAGTATCAGTAAAAATTGCAAAGCATTAATCAAACTGGTTTTGCCGGTATTATTTGGGGCGATAATCGACACTGAATCATCTAGCGGCAATTCGGCGCGACTGTAACCTGCACTATTCAATAACACTAATTTTTGAAACCCATATTGTGCTAGGCTCAAAGTATATCCTCCTTGAGATCTTCTTTAATGTGTTCAGACCGTTCAGCCTGCGCCAGTTCTTCAAACAAATCTAGGTAACGATGTACTGCAGGCAAAAGATAATAAACGTCGTCATCAGAAACCAAAAAACCGACCCGAGCCGCACTGTCTAAAATATCTTTTAATGCTTTCTGACTATTTATTTCTTCGGCTTCAAATAAGGCGAAATACTGCTGCCATAAGTGGTCTAGTAAGCTAGTATCAAGCCGCCATTGCTGAAACTGAAATAAATGCAAACCTTGATCAGCTTGATATTCAAATAGCAACATGATCAGTAAGGCAAGGCGACGAGTAAGCTTCCCCGTATAAGAACTGGCCAATTCAGTTTTAAAATAGGCAAAACCTCGTCCATCCACCACCAGAATAAAACCTAATGCAGCAAACAAGGATTCATAATGGCTTTGAAAATTCTCCAACTCTAGCCAAAGTTCCGTATCTTTTAAGCGATTTAAATGCGCACCAGAACTTAACAGTTTAAAGAGTGGTTGCAACTGGGTCAGAGCAGTAAAATCAAGTATCATAAGGATTCAAGCGCATGGCTGTGGTGTCTAATCGCGACTTGCTTAAGTGCAATGCGCGTTTCGTGTAAATCTGGAGTCACGGAAATATCAGGTAAACGAATAAAGCTATGATAAAGCCTTAATAAGGTGATGTCTTGATACTCACTGTAGTGATCAGCCAGCCAACGCATCAAATCAGGTAGAGGGAGACTCTGATAAAAGTGTTGGCGTATGGCTAATTCATCAATATGCTCCAACTGAATCTGCGTATCCTCAGCTATCAGTTCTGGAAACTCAACAGCCTTAGGCTGATAATTCCGCGCCTGTTCCATTAACGTCAATAATTCTGGACCTATGGCAACCGAGATCAAACGTTCTTTACGCCAAATGGGTAAACTCTGCTGAGGAAAGCTTTTGCGCATGCCTTTTTTGCGTACATCACCTAGTAATTGTCCAATCGCAGCACTTAGATGATTATGCCGGCGTACTTCTTCTCTTAGAGGCATCAAGGTGTTGGTGCACTGCTTCAGGGCGATAAGTCCTGCTTGCCGCAGTTCTTTAACTCTAAAGCCTATTTGCCGTAACAAACGCTGATGGCTGTACAAGCCGCCTTGAATCACCAACTGCTGAGCCAGTGCGCCTAAGACTCTTTCGGCTTCCTCCAATAAGGGATAAAAACTTCCACCTGCACCGGTATCCATCAATTCAGTCATAGGCAGTACATAACGATCATAAGCGTCCAACACTTCACGATATCGACTGGATAATTGCATGCGCTCATCAGTGGCTTTGGCACGTTCGGCAATATCTTGGATAGCATGGGTATCCTGATCCAGTTGTTGTAAGATTTGTCGGAGTTGATTATCTATACGCACCGCGCCTTGTTGCAAAGCGGCCATATCCCGATTCTGCATAGCTTGATGCAATTGATCCAAGCCGACTTTAATATCAATAATTCTAGCTTTTAGAATTTCCGACAAGCCCAATTCATGTTCATGCAATAAGCTACCGACAAATTGGCGAACGCTTTCATTAAGCTGCAAGGTGTTGCTGTGCGACATTTGAATCAATAATTCTGCATTAACTAACTGCTGCAAGCGCTCCACCCATTGCTCGGCCGATTCGTTAATATAGATTTTTCCCATGAGCACCAGCAACTCATCCCTCTCATAAGCAATATGATCGCGACCTTGCAGTACAATACGCTCTATCACGTCCCAATGTTTTTCTAAAGCTCTGACCAAACTACGAGGATTGATCATAGGAGTATTAAATTAACAGGTACTTTCAATTCAGTAGTCATAACTATAATGTGCGCCTACTTAAACAACTCATCTAAGGTTAATTCATAACTTGAGGTAAAGGTGTCTAAAAAATACTCAACTTCTGGCAAATTAAAGGCTTTTATTTTTGCTTCAATGTCTTTTTCGGCAATAGAAAATTCCTGATTTCCTGCGGCTACTTCCATTTTACATTTTAAATAAGCAGAAAGGGTGTCGGCGGCTTTAATAATGACTTTATGCTCTTTAGGTAATTCTTCTTCCAGCATAAAGGGTCTGTATTCTTTTTTAAGCTTTTCAGGTAACAGATTTATTAACTCATGCTCGGCTTTCTTTTCAATTAATTTATAAGCTTTGGTAATTTCAGGTGAATGATATTTTATTGGTGAAGGCATATCGCCGGTCAAAACCTCGCTACAATCGTGATACAGCGCAGCAACAACGATGGCATTAACATCAAGAGTGCCTTCAAAATAACAATTCCTTATTAAGGCCAGAGCATGAGCGATAACAGAGACTTCCCAACTGTGTTCCATGACATTCTCAGCCACCGCATTACGCTTTAATCCCCAGCGTTGCAACCAACGAATTTTACTGATGTAGGCAAAAAAATGACTTTTCATTAAGTTCTCTCTTGTGTGCTAAAAATTGTCAGTTCTATTTGATTAAAAATCGATAACATCGTCATTAAGTCCATTTGTGAATTATGATTAATGAAGTTAACGGCTACCAATTTAAGACGGGATAGTTCGAAGAGTCTATTATTCCACGCTCAACTCATAGCTATACACAAGTAACTCGTCATACCGGCCGGGAAGCCGGTATCCAGCACCATGGATGCTAATCTTTATACATCCCTGTAGCCTAGATTTCGGCAGGGTATGCCGGAATGACGAATGAGGTGTTTTTCAGGTACTTATTAAGTTTTATTTACCCACTATGGATCACATAGAGCCTTCAAACTTCTTTCATGCAATGACTTATGCAAGGATTAATAGCGGCAACAAACTGGCCATATAATCTCAAGCTAAACAATTTTGCAACAAATCATGGCATCTTCATTAAATTCATAGATGGCGCATAAGCGATGATATCCATCTGCAATAATCACTCGACCATTTAGCTCATCTCTTACTAAGAGTAAAGGTGACAAGGCAATACCTTTATTAATCTTTTTTCTATCTTTTTGAACATGAGAATTACTCACACCTAACAATGAAAGATGCGAAGCCCTAAAGATATCCTTGGCTTTGTATTGCACAAGTTCAGACGCTTTAAGATCAATCATTATCTGAGCAACTTTATTCGGATTATAAATAATACTTAAATAGCATTCTGCGGCAGGGTAATTATGTGCTTCAACTTCTGACAACCAGTTAATTTCTTTTTGATTAGATTTTGACATTTTTTCTATAAACCTAGTCGGCTATGTAATTAGTAAACTGTAGCATAAATTTTTATAAATTTATGCTTACGGTTATCACTTTCCTGATGGTTTTTCCTACTTTTAAAGTCTGTAATCTGGTATTGTGTGACTTAACAATCTATTTTTGGTGTGTATTTTCCTTATTGACACACTCTATTCAATATTCTCATATTCTATATAAATTAACATGCTTATTCAGTGGTACCCCGGTCACATGCACAAGGCCAGCAAAGAGATCAAAGAAACGCTACATCAGGTTGATTTGATGATTGAAGTGATCGATGCACGCATTCCATTTAGCAGCCAAAATCCCATGCTTAGCCAGATCCGTGGCAACAAACCCTGCATCAAAGTACTGAGTAAAAGCGACCTTGCTGACCCCATTATTACCGAGCAATGGCAAACTTATTTAGAACAAGAACAAAACGTAAAAACCATAGCAGTTACGGTAGATCAGCCCGATAAAATACGTCAGCTGAAAGATTTATGTCACAAGATGGTGCCCAACAAAGGATCAGGTGATAAGCCTATTCATACTTTAATAATGGGCATACCCAATGTGGGTAAATCTACACTGATTAATATCTTAGCCGGCAGAATGATTGCTAAAACCGGCAATGAACCGGCTATCACAAAAATGCAACAACGCATTGATATTGGTAACGGCATTATTTTAGTCGATACACCTGGCTTGTTGTGGCCGAATGTTGAAAATAAAAATAGTGGCTTTAGGTTAGCTACGACCGGAGCTATAAAAGATACGGCTATTACCCATGACCATATTGCTTTTTTTGCCGCAGAATACTTGTTAACGCATTATCCTGACTTACTTAAAGTTCGTTATGAACTTGAGCAATTACCAGCAACGGAGCTGCAGCTTTTAGAAGCTATAGGCCGGAGCCGTGGTTGTTTACGTTCAGGTGGTCGCATTGATATGGACAGAGTTTCTAAAATATTTTTAACCGAATTACGTGCCGGCACCATCGGTAAACTCAGTCTTGAAACTCCTCCGATGATGGAAGA
Source organism: uncultured Methylococcaceae bacterium (assembly GCA_903905335.1). Classification (GTDB taxonomy): domain Bacteria; phylum Pseudomonadota; class Gammaproteobacteria; order Methylococcales; family Methylomonadaceae; genus Methylobacter_C. Next base: position 1,623 of record CAIVGC010000235.1, on the reverse strand, counting down.
GGAACTCATTGAGGTCGGCATTATTCGTGAGCAAAAAGCAGCTAAAAAATTGGCCCGCAAACAAAAAGTACTGGGTTCTAATTAAAAATAGTGCTCTATGTGTATCCTAGGAGGCTGTCCGTTATTCCGGCAAGGACTACCGAAAACTAATTACCATGGATGGTGAAGTCGCATCACTAAAAGTTTCATGATTAGTACCCTATCATTTGATACTTACATCCCGGTGCTCTGGATCCTTTGCAATCCATGCTGGGACGACGAGTAGCGGGGTTTCTGGTACTTATAAGTGTGTATTTGTCGGCTAGCAACTTAAGGCGTGACAGGTACTAGACTTAACCCTTTGCCTTTCGTCCTTAGAAGAACCCTGCCTAAAATTGAACGCTTAAGCTAGTGTCCCGTCTTAAATTGGTAGCCTATTTGTCGGTCTTATTTTTATTTACCCACTCTAATTCACATAGAGCCCTAAAGCTAATTGCTAATCAAGGAGTACAGTATGTGCAATACCTGCGGTTGTAATATTACACCGGGCAACCGCCCGTTGGTTTTAGCAGAAAAGCCTAAATTTGGCTTGACTACGGTTTCTGTGCTTCAAAATCTGTTATCGAAAAACAATCATCAAGCTGAGCATAATCGCTCACATTTTGATGCTGCCAAGGTTCTAGTGATTAATTTAATGTCTTCACCCGGCTCAGGTAAGACTGCCTTATTGGAGGCGACCATTAAACGCCTAGGTAATTCCTTAAAACTCGCAGTCATCGAAGGTGATCTTGAAACCGAAAATGATGCGTTACGCATACAGGCTCAAGGCGTTCCGGCTTATCAAATTACCACAGGCTCAGCTTGCCATCTGGATGCGCATTTGGTTCATGATGCCTTGCATCATATGTCTATCGACGGATTGGATCTGCTGTTTATTGAAAATGTCGGCAATCTGGTCTGCCCTGCTAGTTTCGACTTAGGCCACCACCGAAATGTGGTGTTATTGTCAGTTACAGAAGGTGATGATAAGCCCGCCAAGTATCCGGTAATGTTTCGTGCTGCCGATTTGATGTTAATCAGTAAAACTGATTTATTGCCATACTTGGATGATTTCTCACCCGATAACGCCACACAACATCTGCATAATTTGGCTAATAACACCCCTGTTATAGCATTCAGTGCTAAAAATAAAGATGGCTTAGATGAATGGATCGCTTGGCTGAGTAGCGAAATAGCAAGCTATCGCTTATTATTAGACAGCAAACAAACTTTGCGCCCTAAAGTACAAGAAGACAGGCAGTTGTTGCATGCGCAACCGGGAAATAGCAAGCTTTATCCGGTGCTATAGGATGATGAACAAAGTGTAGCGCATCATTCCTTCGCGAGACGGGGGCTTGCAACCCCGTTCTTAACGTTTAAGATTTCGAAAGTTATTGAAACATCCAAACGTTTCGGTCGGGGTTGCAAACCCCGACCGGCATTGTAGAGTCGCTTGGGTGCATCCAATAGATATCTTTCCTAAATATGACTCTAAGTGAATCATAGTGGGTAAGCCGTCATTCCGGCATGGACTGCCGGAAACCAGTTGCCATGGATGGCAATAGGTCGTATCACTATAAGTTTCATGATAAGAATTCTACTATA
>CAIVGC010000234.1 GCA_903905335.1 uncultured Methylococcaceae bacterium | reverse complement strand
GATTTCTTGATCGGCAAGGCCGTGAAACTTTTCAGGCAAGGGTCTTAAGGCTTTGGTTAATAGACGGATATCATCGACCTTAACACTTAATTCACCCGTTTGGGTGACAAAGAGCACGCCTTCTGCACCAACAATATCTCCTATATCCCATTTTTTAAACTGTTCGTTATAAAAGCCTTCGGGTAGAGTGTCCCTAGTCACATAAAGCTGAATTTTACCTGACATATCTTGTATATGAGCAAAGCTGGCTTTACCCATCACTCTGCGGGTCATGATTCTGCCTGCCAATTTGACGCGTACGGGTTCAGCTTCTAAGTCTTCTTTAGTCTTTTCGCCATATTTAGCAAATAATTCCCCCGCAACTACATTGCGACGAAAGTCAGTAGGGAAGGCTATGCCACCGTTTTCACGTAGTTCATTTAATTTGCTACGGCGTTGTTTGATTTGTTCTTGTTCGTCTTGTTGTATGTCTGACATAGGTTTTAGTAATTAAATGATTAAGTAAAATGCCTGTAATTGATCTAAGGCTGCTTAGAGTCCGCTTTTTAAGCTCGCCTCAATAAAGTGATCCAAATCGCCATCTAGCACCGCTTGAGTATTGCCTGTTTCCACGCCGGTGCGTAAATCCTTGATGCGCGATTGATCTAGCACATAAGAGCGGATTTGACTGCCCCAGCCTATGTCTGATTTGGTATCTTCTAAGGCTTGGGCCGATTCACTGCGTTTACGCATTTCCAATTCATATAGCTTGGCTTTTAATTGCTTCATAGCCGTTGCTCGATTTTTATGTTGCGAGCGATCGCTTTGACATTGTACGACGATGCCGGTTGGATTATGGGTCATACGTACAGCAGATTCAGTTTTGTTGACATGCTGACCACCCGCGCCACTGGCACGGTATACATCGATGCGTATATCGGCGGGGTTAATGTCGATATCAATATCGTCATCAATTTCTGGTGAAACAAATACTGAGGCAAAGGAAGTATGTCTACGATTGCCAGAGTCAAAGGGTGATTTTCTGACTAGCCTATGTACCCCGGTTTCAGTGCGCAACCAACCAAAGGCATATTCACCTTCAAAGCGAATAGTGGCGCTTTTAATGCCAGCGACATCACCTTGTGATTCTTCAATGAGTTCAGTTTTAAAGCCTTTGCGTTCACCCCAACGTAAAAACATACGTTCGATGATAGAGGCCCAATCTTGCGCTTCGGTACCACCTGAGCCAGATTGTATATCCAAGAAGGCGTTGTTAGGATCCATTTCACCAGAGAACATGCGCCTAAATTCAAGATCAGCAACTCTTTTTTCAAAGTGCGCTAAATCATCAACGACGGTAGTTACAGTTTCATCGTCGTCTTCTTCTATGGCCATAGCCAATAGTTCTTCGGCATCTGCTAGGCCACGTTCTAGGTCATTAATGGTATTAACAATGACTTCCAGTTGTCCACGCTCTTTACCTAGGGTTTGTGCTAATTCAGGGTTATCCCAAATCTTAGGGTTTTCTAGTTCTCGTAAAACTTCGACTAAGCGTTCATTCTTAATATCAAAGTCAAAGATACCCCCTAAGGGAATCGCCACGACTTTTTAAGTCGGCTATTTTATTTTTAATCGGATTTATTTCTTGCATGGTGTAGCTTTTAACCTATGACAGTCGATAGCCAATGCCAGAGAGCACTGGTCGATGAAAACTTTAAAAAGTATTGATTATAAACTATAAGCAGATTGCATTCATGTAGAACATTATGTTGTTTAGCTTTATGGTAGGGTCTTTTGTACCGTAATCTTTTTAAACGGTCATGATGCCCAAGTATTGGTACGTCTAACATCTGTTTCAAAACGGCCATTAGGGTAAAGTTTTAACCAGCGATAGCCTGGTGCATCGTTAGTTATGCAATTAGATTTAGATAAAGATTGATAGCCGGTAGCAGGGGTTGATAAGTAACAAATACCCTGCTGGACAATAACAAATTCTTGATGGACATGACCTGATAAAACTAGTTTTATAGTCGGTAACTGTTCAAAGGATTGCATCACTTGTTTATGGTTTCGAACTTCAAAGTTGATGCCGCGATCCTTATGCTCAGGTAAATTATGATGCATCGCAATGACAGTCGATTTATTAGGATGCAGGGTGATTAAGTCTTTTATGCGTTGTAGTTCAGAATGACTGACCTCACCTTCATAACTATTTAGCATAGGTTGATTATTTGAGTCGACCAGAATGATTTGCCAATCACTGAATAAACAATGATTACTGGTAGTAACCCATTCTAGTGGATAAGTCTGCTCAGCATGTTCAGGGTGATCATGGTTGCCCAGCACATAATAAATAGGTGCAGAGAATGTTTTTAATGCTTCTGCAATGAATTGGTAGGTCTCAGTAGCACCGTCGTGAGCCATGTCGCCGGTAATGATAATAATATCGGGACGTTCATAATGTTGATGAATATGGCTTAAAACTTTGGCGAAACTATCGCGGGTATTAATGTTATTAAACAAGCCTGCTGGGTCAGCAAATAAATGTAAATCCGTCAGTTGTAAAATGCTTATGTAATCACGGCTCATTTACTGGCTATGGCCTCACAACGTGCTCTGGCAAAAAAACTGGCTGGATTGGCGCACCACTCATCTAGCGTTTTACATTGTTGGTCTAATTCTATGGACGTCAACCACTGTTGATCGAGTATCAACGGACGGTGGTCAGTATTTAAAAATTGACACCAATAGCTGCGAATACTTTCTTTTTCGACATCGCTGGCAAAAGTATCATAACTACAACTGACCTTAATATTCTGAAAGCCTTGATTAAGTAATAATTGTTTATGCTGCGAGCCAAAATAAATATTGCCGCCTTGATAACTAAATACTTTTTCTATGGTATTCCAAACAGCCGTTAAGTCGATATTGTGTGGCATCATCATATCGCCGCTATGACAAGCGTCACGTAATGCTACAAGGCCACCAGGTTTTAATACACGGAAAAACTCAGCTAAAGCCTGTTCTGGTTTTTGTAAGTGATAAAGTACGGCATGAGCAAAAACCACATCGAATTGCTCATCTTCATAGGGTAATGAATAGGCCGAGCCGCAAGTAAAGCTAGCATTATTAATAGCTCTTTCTTTTTGAGACAATAACGCCTGTTCAATTTGAATGGGGCTGCTATCAATGCCAAATACTTGTCCTGGGTTGACTAGTTCTGCAATATCCAAAGTCATTGAGCCGGGCCCACAGCCACAATCTAAAACAGTTAAGCCGGCACCTAAATAGGCTTGTAAAAAAGCGCCTTGTTTGGCAAAAGTTCGTTGTTTGAATTGGTCGATGATTTGCGCTGAATAGCCACCGCTGTATTGTTCTGTCATGATTTTATGTACTCCAGCCGTTAAAATTTCATCTTATAACATGGCGCAGATGATACGGTATGATGGCTGCAAATACTACCGCATACAATCCATAGGCAGTGGCATTATAAGTTGGATCCATCCTTCAGATGAATATTGGTTTAATCTACGTAGTGGTAGATCTGTGATTGTCCATAGATAAAAAAACAGTGTAGACAAAGTCATATTGCTGTTTTGTTTATAAGCTAGAATGGGCTCATATTAAAATAAAGTGATTGTAATGAATTTTTTAACACGAGAAGGTATTTGATGAAGATTATAGCTTTATATAGTATCAAAGGTGGTGTTGGTAAAACCTCAAGTGCTGTTAATTTGGCCTATATTTCTGCCAGCAAAGGTTATCGTACCTTGGTCTGGGATTTAGATCCTCAGGGAGCTAGCAG
>CAIVGC010000233.1 GCA_903905335.1 uncultured Methylococcaceae bacterium | reverse complement strand
ATCTTCATGGTTTTCAGGAATGATAATCGGTGTTGCTGCGACTTCATCGGCTATCCAAAGCGTGCTTTCATGCAGACTTAGCATGTAGTCGGCACCTGCCTTACCGCCTCTCAGTAAGTCGTTGGCTTCTAATGAATCAATGCTCACCATGAAGCCTAGCTGTTTCAAAGTGCGAATGATGTCTTCCATATGGGGAAAGTCGGTACTGGGTAAGCAACCGATATCAATGACATCTGCACCATTTTTTTTATAATACTGGGCGCGTTTAACGACTTCTTCTACACTCACATTGGGCGCATCAACAATCTCAGCAAAAATCTTAACCTGATAGCGGCTTAAGTCGTGGTGTTGGGCGGCTTTACCAAAATATTGAGGCAAGTCTTTAAGTTCTTCTGGGCCGCGTGCAATAGGTAAGCCTAATTTAGCAGATAATGCCTCAACGTCACCGCGACAGCGTCCAGGTATGATAATGCGATCAGCCCCAAAGGTATCGCTAAGTCTTCTTGTGATCATGTCGCAGGTCATCAAGGCTGCGACTTTAAGACCTAGCTGATGCACGGTGTAAGTAAAGTCTGGCTGCATTTTCTCAAGAATATTACGGAGTTGCTTCTCAGCCAGTTTGCCGGTCAAAAAAAGGATATGTTCGCTCATGAAGGTGAGCTCAAGGCGAGTTCGTTGAGCTTAACGAAAGCCAGTCTGTTGGTTACAGCCGTTATTAATTCCTCAACGCTTTCGACGACGTGAGTGTATTCAAAGCTACGTAACTTATCCGTACCTTCTAGGTCAATTTTGCGTGGATAAACCATTACTGTCTTATGTTTGGGTGCCGTCGTTTCCATTTCTGGCGCAATGTCGCAAGGATAAACGATGCTAGGCACGCGGCATTTGCCTGCTTGAGCATATAGGTTGCTGACTAAAGAATCGGCTATGCCTAGTACGCATTTAGCGACGGTGTTTGAAGTGACAGGAGCCATGACAAAGGTATGGTAATAACCTTTATAAAAATGTCCCACGGGGGGGGATGAAGCGCTTTTATCACGATAAACTGGCATTTTTTCACGGATTTCATTAAGATTAAAGCCGTACATTTTGATAACTTCTTCCGCAGCCTGACTAAGATAAAGATCTACATCTTCTAACGTAAGCAAAAAATTTAAACATTCTTCTATATAATGACCGGAACCGGTTATTGCCCAAGCTAATCGTGGTTTATTCATGACATTATTCAGATTTGAAAGTAGTGTGCATTATACCTGAATCTTATATAAGGCCACGTACAGGAGCGTAGACATGTTTAATAATACTGACAAACCGCTCATTATGGGGATATTAAATATCACCCCCGATAGTTTTTCTGATGGTGGTAAATTTACGAATCTGAATGCAGCCTTGCAACAAGCACTACGTATGCAAGCTGAAGGCGCGGATATTATCGACATTGGTGGCGAATCAACACGACCTGGGTCAGAGTCCGTTTCGGTTGCTGAGCAAATACGACGGGTGGTACCTGTGATCACCGCTATACGCCAACAACTTAACGGTAGTTTAGCGATTAGTATAGATACCACCTCTAGTATTGTTGCTAGAGCCGCACTTGATGCAGGAGCAACCATTATTAACGATGTTTCTGGAGGCACTGCTGATCCTGCCTTACTAACGTTGGCTGCGATAACAAATACGCCTATCATTTTAATGCACAGTTTAGGTACGCCGAAAACCATGCAAGATCATCCCTATTATAATGATGTAGTTGCTGAGGTGATTGCTGCATTAAAACAATGTGTAGTCACAGCCTTACATGCCGGTATCAAAAAAGAACAGATTGTGCTTGATCCAGGTATAGGTTTTGGAAAACGTAGGCAAGATAATTTATATTTATTGGCGTATCTTGATACTATAGTAACCTTAGGTTTCCCGGTGTTATTAGGGGCGAGTCGTAAACGCTTTATGGGGTCGCTTTGTGACGTTAAAGAACCGACGGAATTAGTCACCGCAACAGCTGTTACGACCGCCTTAGGGGTGATGGCAGGCGTACGAATATTTCGTGTACATGATGTTAAAGAAAATAAACATGCTGCCGACATCGCGTATGCGATTAGAAAATGTTGTTAAGTAAGTTCATATAGAATATATGTGTGCTAAAGTGATGTTTTAGGCAATTAACTTTGTAAGCCTCATAATACAAATCGCTCCATTTAATATCTGTTAAAACTGCAGTCGTTTGCTAAAACTAATGCAACTAGACGCTCTTCTGGGCCATTAAGCTGAGCTTAACCTAATAGCAACTAACTAACTATGCCAGAAAATACCTCATTTTTACCAGACTATACGGCAACATCCGAAGAAAATCATGCCTATATGAGGCAAATTTTGCCATTAATGAGGCGTTATCAGATACCTGTTGATCCTATGAACTTCGGGGTCTGGTATCACTATGTGGCGGGCATTAATGTCGAATTAAATAAAGAGATTGATGGCTTAATTAATGAGAAGGCGTTATTTGATGCTGCGCTGAATATGCGTTTATACAAAACTTATGTTTGTACTGCTTCAGTAGTAGAGTCGTTTGAAAATATTAATCGTAATTTACTACGACTTATTGCTGAAACGAGTCTTTCAGTAAATGCGACTAGTGAAAAAGTAATAGAGGCGGGAGATAATTTTAATAATAAATTAGACGCTTTAAAAGCAGAAGAAAGTCAGCAAAATCTAAAAGAAATACTACTTGAAGTCATATTAGAAACTAAGCAACTTGCTGATATCAGTCAGGATTTAAAAAATAAATTAGAAGACAGTCGCAAAGAAATGGATGTTTTGCGTGATGAATTGATGCATGTCAAAGTTGCGGCCAATACGGATAGTTTGACAGGGCTGTTAAATCGATCGGGTTTTGATACTCAATTAAATGAACTTATTGAAAATACCAGTATTAGACATGTTTGTTTGGCGATATTAGATATAGATCATTTTAAGCGTGTTAATGATGGTTTTGGGCATTTAATTGGTGATAAGGTGCTTAAGTATTTAGCCTCGATATTAAAAAAACACTCGCCAGAACATTATCACTTGGCGCGCTATGGTGGTGAAGAAATGGCCATTATCATGCCTAGCACACAATTGACAGAAGGCTTTACTTTCATGGAAAAAATTAGAATTGTTATGCAAGATAGCAAGTTAAAGTCAAATAATGAAGCTGGCCATTTAGGTAAAATCACGTTTTCGGCAGGGATTGCAGCCTTAGAGGAAACTGATACGCCTTATACCATAATTGAGCGCACAGATAATGCCCTTTATGAGGCCAAAGAAAGTGGTCGCAATAAAGTGGTTACTGATAAACATCTTGGTTCGAAGATGCTACGAAATTAATGGCTTTGCTCAACAAGATGCAAAACTAATTTTGTGGCTTAATACAAACACATCAATTTCGTGCTTTAGCTATCGATGGTATTTAAATGACCTCCCGTTTTTGTCTTATCCCTTGCCATATTTGTGGTTGATAGCCCTGCCGGTCTTTGGCATGATAGCTCTTACAGAGCTTAATAGTAGTAAGTTGATTAGCTAGTTAGTCTCTGAATAGAACATTATTTTATGGCTTTATGTGCATCGTAGTGGGTAAGCCGTGATTCCGGCAAAGACTGCCAGAAACCGTAGGCCATGGATGACGAATTAAGGGTTTTTCAGGTACTTATAAGAGTTGTATTTTTCGGTCTTATTTTTATATACCCACTCTGATTCACATAGAGCTTATTGTATTAACTAAACAGAGCAGACTTTATGTGTTGGAGTGGCGAAGCCTCAGCAGTATTAGCAACTATTGGATTATCCAGTACCGCTTATTTTTTCTATAAAAAAGAACCCGCAGCGCTCTGTTATGCCTTGGGTTTCTTCTCCTTAATGGAGTTACTGCAAGCATATACTTATACAGTGATTGATGATTGTGCTAACCCCGGCAATCAAATAGCAACACTGTTAGGCTATATTCATATTGCTTTTCAGCCCTTTTTTGTTAATGCTGTCTCCTTGTATTTTATTCCTGAAAAAGTCAGGAGTAAGATTGCTCCTCTCGTATATTTTGTGTGTTTAATTGCTACGGTTTGCTTGCTGTTAAGGCTTTATCCTTTTGAATGGGCGCCTTTTTGTTACGAAGTTAAAACTCGACTTGTACTATTTAGTAATTATGCAAAATCTTTTACGATACCGTTTTGTGGGCGAAGAATTTGCTCCTTATCCGGAGATTGGCATATAGCCTGGGAAATACCAGCGACTGCTAATATCGTGTTATTTAATATGTATATAGTAGCCGCCTTTGTCATGCCTATACTCTATGGTTCATGGCGTATGACGCTTTACCATATCTTGACAGGTCCCTTGCTCGCTTGGCTAACAACCAGTAACCCCAATGAATGGGCGGCTGTGTGGTGTTTATATTCCATAGGCTTATTACTCATTTTGGTTAAAACACCGATACGAGGTTATTTACATGTACGGCATTGGTTTTGGTGGCGCTTTGTGGTCAAGTTTGATGAAAAGCCTAGTGCTTAGTTAAGCGGGTTCTATATGAATTAGAGTGGGTAAATAAAAATAAGACCGACAAATACAACTCTTATAAGTCCCTGAAAAATCCCCACACGTCATCCTGGCATGGACTGTAAAGGATTCAGAGTACATGGATGTGCTGATTCAGATTATAGTATGTCCAATAAATCGAGAAAAAATTAAGAAGTGGCTGCATTAGCAATGCCATCTATGGCAAGTAAATTCCGGTAGTCCATGCCGGAATGACGAGTTCTAGGATATTGCACCACAGGTTTACTTCAGAATATGGACTTACCCACTAAGATTCACATAGCGCTTTTAAACGCTGATCATGGTCATTAGCCAATAAAGTCTCCAAAACCTTATCGGTTTCTGTGTCAACGCTAATAACATCAAACTGTTCATCAGTCGTTAGCACCTCTGCCCATTGCCGTTGATGGTCTAAGACTTCAAGCGTGGCTTCTGAAGCATCAGCTTGCCGCAGCTTTATACGTTCACATAAGGTTTCATAAGAGGCTTGCACATCAATAATAATAAAATCACTTTTGCACTCAATGGCGAGATTTTTAAAGCGTTGGCGATGTTTAAGTTCAAGAAAAGTAGCATCCACGATTACAGAAAAACCTGCCTTTAAAATGCCTTGGGCACACTCTGCAAGATAGTCATAAGTCTTTTGGCTGGCCTCTGCTGTATAAAGCCCTTGCTTTAAAGTACTTTCAGAACTTTGTTCGGCAAAGTAGCCATATAAGCGTTTACGCTCTATGTCACCCCGCAGATGGATTGCGTCTATGTTTTCGGAAAGTTCTGCCATCAACGTTGATTTACCAGAGCCTGAAAAACCATGGCTAATAATAAGTTTTATCTGCGTAGGCCGGGTATAACGTTCGGCTAGGTTGATAAAGGCTTGGTAGCTTAAGCAGGGTGATAAAGACTTAGGGTTAATTTGTTGTTGTGCCTGACGTAATAAGGCGACTTTGGCCGAGACTAAAGCCCGATAAATCAGATAATAGCGTAACAACGCCACACCCTGATAATCGCCGGTTAGTTGTAAATACCGATTAAGTAAGCGAAAGGCGAGTTGCTCTTCCTGTACATGCAGCAAATCCATCACGACAAAAGCCACTTCATTGATCACATCAATCCAGCGCAGTTGGGGGTTAAATTCTAGGCAATCAAATAAAGTCACCTTGCCGTTAATCAAGGTCATATTGCTTAAATGCAGGTCGCCATGGCATTCACGTACAAAACCTTGTTGTTTACGTTGCGTCATGACTTCGCCTTTAGTGAACCACTCTTGATTGCCCCAGTTTTCAAGCGCTTGAAGTTGTAACTGCTGTTTAGTATCCGTTAATAGCGCTTTGATAGGCGCAAAGTTATCCTTAAACCAATAGTGAATATCATCGCTACAGCCATAGGGTGAGGCCAGATTCGCTATGGCGATATTTTGATGAAACATCGCCATGATTTTGCTGAGTTGATCGATCTCGGCAGTGCTTAATTGTTTGTTAGTCGCAAGCTCGCAAAGGGTGAGTTCTGCCGGAAACTGACGCATTTTAACGGCATAGTCTAGGATTTCTCCTGTACCCTCCATCTTTGCATCATCTTGTGTGCCGGTAATAGGCACAACCGCCAAATATAGGTCAGCTGCTAAACGCTTATTAAGCCTGAGTTCTTCGTAGCAGAAAAAACGGCGTTGATCTAGGGTTGAGAAATCCAAAAAACCAAAGTTAACGGGTTTTTTAATTTTATAGGCATAGCTTCCAGTTAACAGCACCCAAGAAATATGAGTTTCAATTACGCTAATGGCACTGACCTCATGTTGATAGGCCTTGGCATTAGATAAGGCCTTAATTAAATTAAAGCCGGTGGTTGGGTTATTCATATTAAATTCCCTCTACCCCCTCCCTTTTTTCAAAGGGGGGTAGATTGATACTACCGACCATAGTAATAGTCATGTAAGTCAGGTTAGAGACAGCGTAAGCCAATATATCGTTGCTCATTGCGTCGACTTATTAGTCGTTACATAAGTCATTGCCTGAAATAAGATTGGAGGCTCTATGTGATCCGTAGTGGGCAAATAAAACAAAACCGATAAATACAAAGCATTATAAGTACCTAAAAAACAACCTATTCTGGATCTTGGCAGGGCTTGCTGGGATCCAGAATACAAGGATGTACATGTCGTATATTAGAGTGCTTATCAGGAAACTTATAGTGCTGCACCTATTGCCCTCCATGGCAACTGGTTTCCGGCAGTCCATGCCGGAATGACGATTTACCCACAAGGACACACAAAGATCCAGATTAAATTATAGGGCTCCTAACATAGGAAAAGTGCAAAAACTTATGAGACGATTAATACAACATCAATCCCAGAAAAAAGTTATGTAGGGTGGATAAGCTATGCGCATCCACCCAATATTCTTGCCCCCAAAGTATTGTAAGCGAACTTAAATTCAAGGCGCTCTCTACAATAATAGATGGATGCACTAGCGTTTATCCACCCTACAAAATCCTATGAAACTATTATGTTACGCCGTACTTTTAATCAAGCCTAGTAAACTTAGCTTAAGCCATTTCAAGGTACTATTTTTTCAATAGGGGTAGAAAAATTATAAATGTCCATTTTGTTGGCTTCGGCGCTCATCGCTGCGGCTTTAAATACATATTTGGTCTCGCTCTTCAGATGCGTCAAAGTAAATTTTGATGAGGATATTGTTTTGCTAGACCATTCATTATTGTCTGCCGGAGCCGGTGTGGGCGCATATAAGATTATATAGCCAGAAGCTTTGGGTACCGGGGTTATGTTTATGCCCATTTCGCCGGCATTATTGCCATAACTCACGGTGAGTATCGGAGCCTCTAAAATACCAACAGGCTCAGGAAGTTTTGTTAAGGGGAAGCCGGCACTTTGTAGCTTAAGAATATTACCTGCAGCGATGAGATTAACATAAGTCCCTAGGGTAGAGAGTTCATTTTCTAAAGTTACACGATAGGCATTTTTAGTGACAGTGTCTTCTTTGCTACCGTTTTGAGCTTTTATCAAAGCGCTAGAATACGCGGCTATAGCCGCTTGTAGGTCGATTAACGAAATCGGAGTGCTAGTAAATAAGGGGTTGTTAGTCATTTTATTAGCAATAGTTTGAGCTATATCGATTAGCTCGTGATCTTTGGTTTTAGAAAAACTGATAATGGCCTTTTGAGTTTTCATGATGCTTTACCTTGCTCGTCATTTGAGTGTTATGGGTTTTGAAAGTCAATTAGAATTAGCGTCTCGACTAAGTAGAAATTTAGTTATTTTCGATGTACGGGTTAATGTAGGGTCTTGCTATCTTAAGGTTTAATACTACAGTAGTAATAGGACCGAAAGTCTTTTATAGCTAGCTGTAGCGGTGTTTATTTGAGGGTGTCTCTAATAGTTATATCGACAATAGAACATTAGTTAAATGCTCTGTGGCTTATAATAACCGTAATTTCAAATAGCGTCTATACTATGTTGCAATTTAAATACTAAGAGCCGTTTATATAGCATAAAGTCCTTGCTTAAGATTGAGATCAAAAAGTTATGAGTGTTTTAACTTACACAAGTAAAGCACTTGGAGAATGGTGGCACTATAGGGCTTTTATAAAATCCTCATGAGGAGGCTGTCTCTGTTCAGGTTCGATGTTGTGACATCATCTTAGCTGATGGCCTTTAGAGCGAAGAGTATTGCTTTCGAGTCGATCAAGTTGTCTTTAAAATCGAGACAGTTTTCTTTATGCGAGATGAAACCTTCTTTGGCGTAGAGCAAGTCGTCTCTGGTGTAAAGAAGGTTTGCTCAGCTATAAAAGAGAGCTACCCTAAGCATTGATACGTTACTCTGCACTATAGTTAGTTTCCTTTGGTGCAAAGCTAGGTGTATCTAGTTCAGATATACATAGCCCTATAACAAAGCAGGTAGTATCTAAAGCGATATGGCGCTCATTATTTTTCTAAATATTCTCTTGACAATGCAAAAATCAGCAAAGTATTTTGATAAGTTACGCACAAATTAATAGCAGTCTATGTAAAATCAAGGCTTAGCTATAATTTATTAAATATTAGGGTGATATTTTTCGTAAGTCATTGATTTTATATTGAAGAAAGTAATTGTATAAAATTTGTACAATCTAAGGAACGCTACTAAAAATTAGGCAGTTAGCCTCTTTATAAAGGTTTAATCCACAGAGTTATCCACAGGATTTGGGGATAACTTTATTAAGATAAAAGCATCAAATAGTTAGCGAACATCAAGCAGATTTTAACCGTAAAAAAGCCATGTTTAAGCTTAGTAGTGTGACTTTAACGCAGTTTTATTTTTATGCGGAATAAGCCTCTTATAACAGAGGCTTATTTTAAAACTTTACATAAGTTACGCTAGGTGACTCCTAGAAAGGAATATCGTCATCATAAGGTTCATCAAAGTTATCATGAGGCGCAGCTGCTCTGGCGGGTGCGGGTTCACGCATGGTGTTGTCTTGATAGCTTTGTTGTGGGGCTCCGCCTTCGTTACGTCTGCCGACTAAGTCAATAATATTGGCATTGAGATCTAAGCTGGTTTTTGTAGTGCCGTCATTAGCACGGTATTCATTTTGGCTAAGTTCACCGGACACAAAAACTTGTTGGCCTTTTTTTAAGTAATCTTTTAAAGAGCCTTCGGCGCGTTTGCCAAATAAGGTGACACGTACCCATAAGGTTTGTTGTTTGTCACCAAAGCCGATATTGTTGGCGACAGTCACATTTAATATGGCCATGCCGGAGGGCGCGTATCTGACTTCAGCATCTCTGCCGATAGTGCCAGTAAAACTAAAGACGTTGCTCATGGGGATCTCTGGAGTAAATGAATAATAGCGCTATTATCTAGTAAAAAAGCCTGATATACCACAAGCACACCTAGTTGTTATTGCTTATGATGGCTAAGCCTCGCATGATAGGCGTTTTTTGGCTGTTTTTATGGCTTTAATCTGGTATCTTTATGTTTGGCCGTTTGTGCTACCAACTTAAGGCAGGGCAAGACAGTATTTTAAGTATTTATCGTTCGCACCCTTTGCGCTCATTGTTATATACACTCTCAATACCCGTCATTCCGGCAGGGACTGCCGGAATCTAAGCTACAGGGATGTATAAAAATTACCATCCATAGCACTGGATACCGGCTTCTCTGCCGGTATGACGAGTTACTTGTGTATAGCTTATGGGTTGATCGTGGAATAATAGACTCTTGGTACTGCCCCGCCTTAAGTTGGTAGCCTCCGTTTGTGAGTTGATTGTAAGCGATATGATTAAAACATTTTTTAAGCGGACAGCTAAAGGCCTCTGTGTGGAGGCGTCTAGTGAGCTTAAGCAACATTATCAGCAGCAGGTCGCCGAGCAACAACTACAGCATGATGAGGCGCAAGTCGCTGCTTTGCAGTCTTTACAAGAGTTGCTGGGTAACCTAGTAGCCGTTGTTAATTACCAGCAGCGTGCCGTTGTTACTCGGCGCTTGTTGCCCACTCCAATACCCTGTCGCAGTTTGTATTTATATGGTGAGGTGGGGCGGGGTAAATCTATGTTGATGAGCTTGTTTTATGAAGCTTGCCCTTTTCAACACAAGCGACGTGTGCATTTTAATGTATTCATGCTTGAGGTTCATGCCTTTATCCATGAATGGCATCAGCAAAGGCATCAAGGTAGTGTTATGCAGGCTTTGGCTAAGAAAATAAGGTCATCGATACTGTTGCTTTGTATTGATGAATTTCATGTCACTGACATAGCCGACGCTATGATTATGGAAAGATTGTTTAGCCATTTATTTAGTTTTGGTCTGATTGTTGTTATCACCTCTAATCGGCACCCTAATGATTTATACCAGGGCGGTTTACAACGAGCACAATTCCTTGTTTTTACGCAGTTGTTGTTACGTGTAGCCACTATTGTAAAGCTGGAGGCTAAAGCGGATTATCGACAAAGCTTTCCGCAGGCTTTAGCGCCTAGTTATCACTATCCATTGAATGTAGCGGCGGATGACTTTGTGCGACAACACTATCAGCTCTGTACGAACTTTGCACCCTTACAAACAGGTGTTTTAGATATCTTAGGTAGAAAGGTGGTTTTAACGGCGGTATATGATGATGTCGCTTTAGCCAGTTTTGATCAACTTTGTGTACAGGCTTTAGGTGCGGTTGATTATTTGCAGATGGTTAAACAATTTAACGTTATTATTTTGGTAGGTATTCCAAAGTTAACGGCTAATAAGCGTAATGAAGCTAAACGTTTTATGACTTTAATTGATACCTTATATGAGCATAAGGTAAAATTATTTTGCACCGCCGAAGTTTCTGCTCAAGATATTTATATCGAGGGAGATGGCGCTTTTGAATTCAGACGCACTAGTTCAAGATTGATAGAAATGCAATCTACGGCTTACTTTCACAGTAGTTCTTAATGACTTACCCATGTCGCGGTTGAGATGACTATTATAGTCTTAGATTGTTTTACATTAAGGCTTGCCTCATTCGTTAAATAGTTGATATTACTATGATATGAGTAAAAACAAGCGCTTATTGCGTTACTCTTAGGCTATAATAAATACAGTTATTATAGCTAGACATTGTTTATTGCCACTTAAAATAGGCTCATGCTATTAAAAGCGCAGGTTCTCGCTAGAGACCAAGACCATCCTTAACCCCCGATCAACTGCTTGGATAGTCTTAAGTGATACAACAAGAGAGAAAATAATATGCGTCAAACCTATAAAGTCATGCATGGTAAACCCTATCCATCAGGGTCTAAGTTCAATGCTAAAGGTGTTAACTTTTCTATTTTCAGCCGCCATGCAGAACAGGTGGAACTTCTGTTGTTTGAAAGTGCCGATTGTGATGAGCCTTTTCAAATCATTAAGTTGCAAGAAGAAGTTAATCGTACTTTTTTTTCTTGGCATGTTTATGTCAGTAAGTTGCCTGCAGATGTCTGGTACGTTTGGCGTATGGATGGCCCTGGCCATACCCGCGATTCTGGCTTTCGTTTTGAAAAAGATAAGCATTTATTAGATCCTTGGGCGTATGCGGTCAGTCAGAAGCGCTGGGATCGCAAAGCAGCTTGTAAGCCAGGTGACAATAGTCGCACCGCTATGCGCAGTATGATAGTTGATGATAGCTATAACTGGGAAGGTGATGTGCCTTTAGCCGTCCGTAGCGAAAAAACCATCCTCTATGAATTGCATGTGGGCGGCTTTACGCGCCATCCTTCTTCAAAAGTTACTCACCCTGGCACTTTTTTGGGTTTGATTGAAAAAATACCTTATCTACAGCAACTAGGGATTACTCATGTTGAGCTATTACCGGTAATGGCTTTCGATGAGCAGGACGTGCCTAGTAATACCTTTGATCTAGGTCTTAGAAATTATTGGGGTTATAGCACTCATAGTTTTTTTAGCCCTCATCCGGGTTATTGCGTAACTCCTGAGCAGGGTACCCATGTTCAAGAGTTCCGTGACTTAGTTAAAGCACTTCATAAGGCTAATATTGGCGTCATCATGGATGTGGTGTTTAATCATACCTCAGAAGCAGGTGCAGATGGTCCGGTCATTAATTTTAGAGGCATAGGGGGTAAATCTTTTTACCATTTGGACCCCAATGATAAAAGCATATTACGAGACTATACCGGTTGCGGTAATACTGTTAATGCCAATCATCCCTTGGTTGCTAGATTTATTATTAGCTGCCTTGAGTATTGGGTCAGGGAAATGCATATCGATGGTTTTCGTTTTGATTTGGCCAGTGCGATGGCTAGAGGCGAAAATGGTGAGGTCTTGCAAGATCCACCGGTACTTTGGGGCATAGAATTATCAGAGCAACTCATTAAAACCAAGTTAATTGCCGAAGCATGGGATGCAGCGGGTCTTTACCAAGTAGGTAGTTTTCCTGGCTATCGCTGGGCAGAATGGAATGGTCGTTATCGAGATATCGTTAGGCAATTTGTTCGCGGTGATAAAGGCTTGCTTTCAGAATTAGCGACACGCATTAGTGGCAGTAGCGATCTTTATGAGTATCAAGGACGTTTGCCAATTAATAGCGTTAATTTTGTGACCTGCCATGATGGCTTTACTTTATATGATTTGTTTAGTTATAACCAAAAACATAATGAAGCGAATGGTGAAGATAACCGAGATGGCTGTAACAATAACTTAAGTTATAACAGCGGTGTTGAAGGTGATACCGATAATGTTGCTATTGCAGCGTTAAGAAGGAAGCAGGCTAAAAATGTCTTTGCTATCTTACTGCTTAGCCAAGGTGTACCTATGTTATTAGCCGGTGATGAACTATTGCATAGTCAGCAGGGCAATAATAATGGCTACTGTCAGAATAATGAATTAAGTTGGATAGACTGGACTCTTACCCAAAAAAATGCTGATAACTTGCGCTTTGTTCAGTTGATGATTGCCTTACGTAAGCGACATCCAACTATCATGCGACGTCGTTTTTTAACGGGTCGAAGTAGTGATGGCAAAAGTCGAGCT
>CAIVGC010000232.1 GCA_903905335.1 uncultured Methylococcaceae bacterium | reverse complement strand
TTTTAATTTCTTCAAAGAAAAGTTCGACCATGTCTTTGGCTTCACGTTTGTTTAAGCCCACTTCCTCAAAAAGTCTTTCTGCAAAATATGCTTTAGTTAATGCCATTAGTTAGTCTCTCAGTTTTGCGTTTAATTTTTCGGCCAATAGAGTTAATAGTTTGCTAATGATAGCGTCTATTTCAGAGTCTGTTAGAGTTTGCGTAGTGTTTTGGAATGTCAAGCATAACGCCACACTTTTGCTGCCCTCTTCTACACCTTTGCCACGATAAATATCAAATACCTTAGCGTCTTGTAAAGTTGCTTCTGCGCTATTTATAACGCAGTTGATTATATCATTGGCGGCAATATTTTCTTTAACAATCAACGCTAAGTCGCGTCGTACAGAAGGATATTTAGATAAGGATTTAAATACCGGTATGCGTTTATTAAGTACTAGGCTTTGATCCATTTCAAATAGAAAAACAGGGCAATCAAAGCCTAGTTTTTTTTCTAAAACAGGATGTAGCATGCCTAACCAGCCAATGGTTTCTCCATCGTGTGATAATATTTTAGCTGATTGACCTAAATGTAGGGCAGGTTGAGGGCAGGGTATAAACTGCGCGACACAGCCAGTTAAGGCGAATATAGCTTGTACGTCGGCCTTAATGTCAAAGAAATCAACTTTACGTGACTGTTCGCCCCATTGCTCACTATAAACATCACCTAATGCCAAGCCGCTCAACATTTTTTGCTGATGAGTTGTATCATCGGTTTTGATAAAGCGTAAGCCGGTTTCAAATAACCGAACTCTATTTTGTTGACGGTTAGTATTGTATAGGGCCGCTTTTAATAAACCACACCAAAGCGTAGTTCGCATCACCGCTAATTCAGAAGATATTGGATTTTTAAGGCGGATAACCTCCATTTCTGGGGCGATAGCTTGCTGAATGTCTTCGTCGACAAAGCTATAAGTGATGGCTTCTTGATAGCCTCTATCAACCATTAAATCTTTTACGCGATCTATATCAAGTATCGCTTCTGTGGCAGTACATAATTCAGAGCGCATTAACAAGCTACTGCTCGGTAAATTATTATAGCCATAGATACGGGCTATTTCTTCAATCAGGTCAGCTTCAATGGCGATATCAAAACGAAAGCCTGGAGGAGTAATTAACCAGTGGTCAGACTGTGTTTGGATGGCCATACCTAGGCGCTGAAAAATATCGATGACTTGATCATCAGGCAAGGAAATTCCCAGTGTTTTAAGGATGCGTTGCTTTCTTAAAAGAATCGGAATACGTGCAGGTAAAGTCGTCTTAGTGGTCACTTCAGAAATAGGACCTACCCTGCCGCCAGCAATCTCAATTATGAGTTGGGTTGCACGTTCAATAGCTCTAGTTTGTAAAGTCGCATCAACACCACGTTCGAAACGATGTGATGAATCAGTATGTAAGCCAAAATTACGTGCTTTTCCGGCTATAGCCAGTGGTGCAAAAAATGCACACTCAAGAAAAACTGAATCAGTTTGTTCACTTACGGCTGTTTCACTGCCCCCCATGATACCTGCGAGCGCTAAGACTTTTGCGTCATCAGCGATAACCAAAGATTCCGTATTTAAGGTAAGGACTTGATTATTTAATAAGCTTAGGCTTTCTTCTGCTTTAGCCCAGCGTACACTAATGTTTCCGGCTAATTTATCAGCATCAAAGACATGTAAAGGTTGTCCTAATTCAATCAAGACATAATTAGTAACATCGATTAAAGGACCTAGACTTCTAATGCCAGAGCGACGTAGACGTTCTTGCATCCATAAGGGTGTGATTGCGCTAGCATTGATGCCGGTAATGAGACGACCCAAATAACGAGGGCAGGCTGTGGTATCGGCTACAGATACAGTTAAGCTATCTTGATGAGTAACAGGGCTATTATTGAATGCTGTGGCAGACCAATTCATCTTATTGAGTACTGCAATTTCACGCGCTAGACCTTCAGCGCATAGGCAGTCTGCTCTATTAGGTGTTAAATCAACTTCTAAAATGACATCGTTCAGTGATAAATAGTCGCGAATATCAACACCAACGGGTGCGTCATCCGCTAATTCCATTAAGCCATGAGCATCAGCAGCCAAACCTAATTCTTTTTCAGAGCAGAGCATACCGAAAGATTCTACGCCCCGTAGCTTAGATTTCTTTATTTTGAAATCACCTGGCAACACGGCGCCACAGAGAGCTGCAGGTATTTTTAGGCCAATACGAACATTGCTAGCACCGCAAACAATTTGTAGAGCTTCGTCTGTGCCAACATTGACTTGACATACGCGAAGGCGATCAGCATCTGGATGTTGCTGCATGGCGATAACTTCACCTATGACTACGCCATTAAATTGAGCCGCAGCAGGTTCAACTGAGCCTATTTCTAAACCGGCCATTGTTAATTGTTCGACCAGTTCGTCTGTATTTATTGAGGGATCTACATACGATCTTAACCAAGCTAAACTAATTTGCATGATTTACATGTTCCTGTGTAACGAAAACTTAATTAAATTGTTCTAAAAATTTAAGATCATTTTCAAAAAATAATCGTAAGTCGTTAATTCCATAGCGCAGCATTGCGAGGCGTTCTACGCCCATGCCGAAGGCAAAGCCGCTGTATTTTTCACTATCAATATTAACTGATTTAAAGACCGCAGGATGAATCATGCCGCAGCCCATAACTTCAAGCCATCCGGTTTGACTACAAACTCGACAACCTTTGCCGCTACACATCACGCATTCTATATCGACTTCTGCAGAAGGTTCTGTAAAGGGAAAATAAGAAGGTCTAAAGCGGACTTGAATGTCCTTTTCAAAGAAGGCTCTTAGGAATTCGTAAATAACACCCTTTAAATCTGCAAAGCTGACGTCAGTATCAACTAGAAACCCTTCTACTTGATGAAACATCGGCGTGTGAGTGATATCTGAATCACAGCGATAAACTCGACCAGGGGCAATCACTTTTAAAGGTGGTTGTTCAGATTCCATGGTTCTGATTTGCACAGGGGATGTATGCGTTCTTAATACCGTATGGGCATCAAAATAAAAAGTGTCATGCATCGCGCGCGCAGGATGATGTGCAGGAATGTTGAGCGCTTCAAAGTTATGATAATCGTCTTCTATTTCAGGCCCTTCAACGACTGTAAAGCCTACGCTGGCAAATATTTTTGAAATTCTTCTGAGTGTGGTGGTTACGGGATGTAATCCGGCAACTGATTGGCCACGACCAGGCAAGGTGACATCGATGCTTTCGCTAGCCAGTCTTGCTGCTAATGCAGACTCTTCCATCCGCTCTTTACAAGCTTCTAGCTGCTGCTGTAATTGTTCTTTGGCTAAATTAATGATTTGACCGACGGAGCGTCTTTGCTCGGGATCAAGATTGCCCAATTCTTTAAGTTGTAAGGTAAATAATCCTTTTTTACCTAAGTAGTGAACGCGAACCTTATCAAGTTGATTAAGGTCACTGACTGTTGCAAGCTCTTTTAATGCCTGCGCGAGAATCTCTTCAAGGATAGCCGACAATGTTCTGCTCGCTTTAGTTGGGGAAGAATAATTTTAAAAGGGGGGTTCAGGATTTTAATCCTGAGCCATCTGTTACTTGGAAAGTAACAGATGGGTAAGATCCTTTAGTTAAGAAAGACGAAGTCTTGCTTAAGGCTTACTTTGATGAGCGATAGCAATTTCTGCTATTTTTCCAAAGGATTCGATGTCGCGTACAGCGATATCTGCTAAAACTTTACGATCGATTGCAACATTAGCTTTTGTTAAGCCATTGATCAAGCGACTGTAAGATATACCATATAAACGCGCTGCTGCATTAATACGGACTATCCATAGTGCGCGGAATTGACGTTTTCTTTGTTTGCGATCGCGGTACGCATATTGACCTGCTTTGATTACCGCTTGTTTAGCGACGCGATAAACTCGACTACGTGCACCGTAGTAACCTTTCGCTTGCTTTAAAACTTTCTTATGTCTTGCTCTGGCTGTTACGCCGCGTTTAACTCTAGGCATTCCTATTCTCCTTTATTAACTGTATGGCATCATACGTGCAGCCATGCGCACGTCTGAGGGATGAATAGTTGCGGGTGAACGTAACTGTCTTTTTCTTTTAGTGGATTTCTTAGTCAAAATGTGACGTCGATGTGATTGCCCACATTTAAAACCGCCATTACCGGTGCGTCTAAAACGCTTAGCGGCTCCACGGTTAGTCTTTATCTTTGGCATTTGTTTGCTCCAGTATATAAAAATAAAAGTCCCTGAGACATAACTCAACAAGGCAAAATGCATGGCCCTGAAAAATTACTTGTAGCGGTATGCTACTGTTTAGCGGTCTATCCTAGGCCGCTTACTGAAGAGCGTCTGCATTACAGATACTCTTTAGATTATGTGTTGCAACCTACAAGTCTAGTTTAAAACTAAAGGTAGCAATTAAAAGAGAGTCGATACTCTTATTTTTTCTTTTTAGGTGACATGACCATAATCATTTGACGACCTTCCATTTTTGGAAATTGTTCGACTATAGCTAATTCCTCTAAATCTTTTTCGATACGCTTTAATAAATCCATACCGATTTCTCTGTGAGCCATTTCTCGGCCACGGTAACGAACAGTGATTTTTGTTTTATCACCTTCGTTAAGGAACTTTATTAAGCTACGTAACTTGACTTGATAATCACCTTCGTCAGTTCCAGGTCGAAATTTAATTTCTTTAACCTGAATCTGTTTTTGTTTCTTTTTGGCAACTTGAAGCTTTTTATTAAGTTCAAACTGGTATTTGCCGTAGTTCATTATCTTGCAAACGGGAGGATCCGCGTTTGGTGATATTTCTACTAAATCCAAGTCTGCTGCATAAGCAATCTGTTTGGCTTCATCCAAAGAGATTATACCTAATGCTTCACCCTCTGCGCCTGTAACCCTCACACGTCTTGCGGTGATAAAGTCATTCAAGCGTGTTTCATCTTTTTTAGCAGCGATACCCTAATCCTCCAAAAATACTATTATTTTCTATCTGCAATCTCTTGCTTTAACCGTTCGGTAAACTCAGTGACTGACAGACTACCTAAATCTTCACCTTTTTGCGTACGTACCGTAATGCGTTTTTCTTCTAATTCTTTATCGCCGATAATGACAAGATACGGTATACGTTGCATAGAATGCTCGCGGATTTTAAACCCGATCTTCTCATTTCTCAAGTCAATTTTTACTCTGATGCCTTGTTTTTCTAGTTCGTTGGAAATTTCAGAGGCATATTCAGCATGACGATCGGCAATGTCGAGCACCATAACTTGTATGGGTGACAGCCAAACAGGGAAAGTTCCTGCGTGTTGTTCAATCAGTATCCCAATAAAGCGCTCGAGTGAGCCAAGTATAGCTCTATGTAGCATAACCGGTGCTTGTTTGGAGCCATCTTCTGCGATAAAAGTAGCTCCCAAACGTCCTGGCATGGAGAAATCAACTTGAATAGTGCCGCACTGCCAGACGCGACCGATGCAATCTTTTAAAGAAAATTCAATTTTAGGGCCGTAAAATGCGCCTTCACCGGGTTGTAAATCCCACTTAAGATTTTTATTGTTGAGCGCTAATTCTAAGGCATTCTCTGCTTTATCCCATACTGAATCATCGCCCACTCTATTTTCTGGGCGTGTTGATAGTTTGATGATAACGTCTTCGAAGCCAAAGTCTTTATAAACGTCAAACAGCATATCTATAAAGGTTGATACTTCGTCTTGAATTTGAGCCTCGGTACAAAAAATATGGGCATCATCTTGGACAAAGTTTCTAACACGCATTAAGCCATGAAGAGTGCCTGAGGGTTCGTTGCGATGACAAGAGCCAAATTCAGCTAAGCGTATCGGTAAGTCGCGATAACTTTTTATGCCTTGATTGTATATTTGTACGTGGCAGGGGCAATTCATAGGCTTAATTGCATAATCACGATTTTCAGAATGAGTGGTAAAAATCATGGCACCAAACTTTTCCCAGTGACCTGATTTTTCCCACAAACTACGGTCTACTAGTTGCGGTGTTTTGACTTCACCATAACCATTGACGCGGAGTTTTTCGCGTATATATTGCTCAACCTGTTGATAAATAATCCAGCCTTTTTCATGCCAGAAAACCATACCTGGTGCTTCTTCTTGAGTATGAAATAAATCTAAGGTTTTGGCTAATTTACGGTGATCACGCTTTTCAGCTTCTTCTAATCTATGTAAGTACGCTTGTAATTCTTTTTTGTCGCCCCAGGCTGTACCGTAAATGCGCTGTAGCATTTCATTTTCTGAGTTGCCGCGCCAATAAGCGCCAGCAATCTTCATTAATTTAAAGGCGTTTAATTTGCCAGTGCTAGGAACATGAGGTCCGCGACAAAGATCGGTAAAACCACCTTGTTGATAAAGCGATAAATCTTGGTCGGCAGGGATAGATTCGATGATTTCGGCTTTATAGGCCTCACCTTGATCTTTGAAAAAAGTGACGGCGTCATCTCGAGTTAATACCGAGCGACTAATGGCTAGGTCTTCAGCAACTAATTGCTGCATTTTTGCTTCGATTACGGTTAGGTCTTCAGTTGTAAAGGGTCTTTTGTAGGCAAAGTCATAAAAAAAACCATTTTCGATGACGGGGCCGATAGTGACTTGTGCGTCTGGGAATAATTGTTTAACAGCTTGGGCTAATAGATGAGCTGTTGAATGTCGGATGATGTCTACGCCGTCTAAATCTTTTGCAGTAATTATTTGCAGGCTGGCGTCTTCTTTAATTTGGGTGCTGGCATCTACTAAAACGTTATTAACGCGGCCTGCTAACGTAGCCTTTGCTAAACCTGAGCCTATCGATAAAGCGATATCTAGTACTGAAACAGCGTGATCAAACTCACGAGTGGAACCATCAGGTAGGGTAATTACAGGCATGTTTATAATTTTAGTTGCTACAATAAAAAAAGCACCGCTTGTGCAGTGCTTTAATGTCTGGTAGGCGCGATTGGATTCGAACCAACGACCCCCACCATGTCAAGGTGGTGCTCTAACCAACTGAGCTACGCGCCTGAAGCAGGGTGCTACTTCAAGAGTCGATTATTATATCAATACATTTAACTTACGCAAGATTTAAATCAATTCATTTATTATGAAGATTGAGTATTTGATTTTTCTGTCCTAAGTTTTAGATAAATGATGGTAGAAAAGATTGGTAAGCGGTTTTAGAGTGTCGCCAACTTAAGCTACAAGTGGTATAGTTCATTTGATTTTTTTAGCGCTAATATTGGCGCCCAATTGCTAAGAAACTTTTCTTCTTAAAATACAGGAGCATATAATTTATGAGTGAATTTATAATCGCAGTCATTGTCATCTCAGTTGTACTAATGGTTGTTTTTAAGGCACGAAAAAAATCAGTAAATGTGAAAAGCAATGTCGCTCCTCCTAATGTTGTAGATTTAAAAGATAAACCCATTGTTAAGCCGTTAGAGAGTAAGGCAGCTAAAATACCAGAAGAACCAGTAGTAAAAGCTCAAGAAGCAGTCGTTATCGTCGAAGCGCCACAAATAACTACTGCTGCAAAAGTACAGCATAGCAATATTCAAATCCCTCAAGATTCAACTTTAAGGAGGCATGCTCTAAATCACTTGCATTCGATATTGGAGTCTTGTAAAGAAAATCGACCAACTGATTCTTCTTTAAGTCGTCATTATGATAATTTAGTTGAAGTTATTTTAAGTGGTTATACCCAAGATGCTGATGAGATTTTGTGTCTTATGAGTTATTATCAGCGTTACTTTAAAACAGCAATGGTAGCAGAACTAGCGTCAGTTAAAGCGGTTCTTGCAGACGTGGTCATTTTAGATACTATTGGTGTTAAATCAACTTTGCCTGAAGATTCAACATTAAGAAGACATGCTCTGCAGCTTTCAAGCTAATAAAATTCAAGAAGAAGGTAGCCCTCAAACTCATTCAAATATAGGAGGAGAGGGCTAAAAACTTATTGCTGTGAATAGCGAAAGTTATAAGTAGTTGTAGTCTAAGAAATAGGCTGCTAAGTTTTATATAAACAAAGGACTATTTTCAATATTCTGGTTTAGCTAATGCCTATCGGTAAGGGGATGGTTTTATTAGGTAACGGAAAAGCTTTCTCCGCAGCCACAAGTGCCTTTAACATTAGGGTTATTGAATTTAAATGCCTCATTAATTCCTTCTTTACGATAATCGAGTTCTATACCGTCAACAAATTCTAAATCGATTTGCGAAACTATAACGCTTACGCCATAGTTTTCAAATACTTGATCATTTTCATTGAGGCTATCTGCGTAATCAAGTACGTAGGCATAACCTGAGCAGCCAGATTTTTTAACGGCTAATTTTAAGCCCAAACCCTTTTCTCGCTTTGCTAACTGCTTTTTGATTTGACTAGCAGCGCTTTCAGTAACTGTAACAGACATAAGGCTCTCTTTATGCTTGGTAAACCAAGGTTTTTAATTGAAGAATAAAGTTAGTAATTTCGTTTTGTGTATTGCTTAAACCTAAGCTGATACGGATTGCACTCTTAGCCAGTGTTGGTTCTATACCCATTGCTATTAGTACAGGGCTTGGCTCATTGCCTCCACTAGCGCAGGCTGAGCCACTGGAAACAGCATAGCCTTTTTTATCTAATTTCATTAGCAGCATTTCACCATCTACTTGAGGTATTCCACATAGTATTGTGTTGGGTAGTCGCTCTGACTCATCAGCAAAAATACTTATATTAGGGATGGTTTTGAGTGCAACTTCTAACTGTGATCTCAAAGCCAGTAGTTTTGTGCTACGTTCAATTAGTTCAAATTTTGCAAGTTCTGCGGCTTTGCCGAAGCCGACGATAGCTGCAACATTTTCAGTGCCAGCTCTAAATCCATGTTCTTGACCGCCCCCAATAAGCAAGGGATTTATTTTTAAGCCTTTTTCATAAACTAAAGCACCACAACCTTTAGGGCCATATATTTTATGGCTTGATAGAGACATTAAATGTACAGCAAGTTGCTTAAAAGAAATGGGTATTTTACCTAAGGCTTGAACTGCATCAGTATGCACTTTGACGTCATTAGCTCTTAACTGTTGAGTAATAGTTGCTATATCTTGAATAACCCCTGTTTCGTTATTTGCAAACATAATTGAGGCTAGACTAGGTGGGTCATTAGTTACTTTATCCAGTTCGTCTTTAGTGATTAATCCATGGTTATCAATATTGATATGACTTAACTTAATGCCTTGTTTTTGTAAGCTAACTGCGCTTTCTATAATAGATGGATGCTCAGTAGTAGAAATGGCTAATCTATCATGTGTTGTTAAGGTTGCTAAGGCTAAATTATTGGCTTCAGTGCCGCCACTGGTGAAGATTATTTGTGAGGCGGGTGCATCGATAAGTGCTGCAACTTGTTCGCGAGCATTATCGATAGCGCTGCGAGTTAATCTTCCTTGGCGGTAAAGGCTAGAAGGATTACCATAAAAAGTGCTTAAAAACGGCATCATTGCCTCCAGCACCCTTTCATCTAAGGGTGTTGTGGCATTGTGATCAAAATAGATCATTCATTCAAGCTAGCCAGTAATTCAGTGTGACGATGAATTCCAATCACTTGTTCTGCTTCTTGATCTTGTCTTTTAGCAACGGATTTAACGTGATGTTTTTCTAAAAGCTGAGCTAAAGTAATACCTTTTAGATAATCTCTAATTTGATCGCTTAAGCCCATCCATAGATCATGAGTTAAACAGGCTTGTTCTTTTTGACAATTGGCTTCGCCACCACATTTAGTGGCATCTATGGGCTCATCCACTGCAGCGATAATGTCGGCAATATTGATTTTATCGGCCGTGTCTGCGAGGGTATAGCCGCCACCTGGTCCACGTATGCCTTTAACCATATTAGCGCGTCGTAAGCGTGAAAATAACTGCTCTAAATAAGACAAAGAAATAGTTTGTCTTGCTGCGATATCAGTTAAAGTCACAGGTTTTATATCACTGTGAAAAGCTAGGTCAAGCATTGCCGTTACTGCGTAACGGCCTTTTGTAGTTAGGCGCACTATAAATTCCCCTTAATTAAGTAAGTATTAGCTGTCACTATACTTAACCCAGCAAAATAGTCAACTATTAAATAATAGGGCTTTGTTTAGTTGATGGTACTTAATCCAGTTTTTTTTGATTATCTTGAGACATTCTTAAAATTCCTCGAAGTATATCGAGCTCTTTGGTGTCCAACTGCGTACGGTTATAAATACGCCGTAAACGACGCATGATAGAGTTAGATTTATCGGGGTGCATAAAACCTATATCAGATAAGGTTTCTGCTAAATGTATATAAAAAGATTCCATTTGCACGGCTGTAGCTTTGGTGTTTTTGTCCATATCGCCAATAGATATGGGTAGTTGGGTATGGGTAGCGACAAATAACTCATAACAAACAACTTGAACGGCTGCGGCTATGTTTAAAGAGCTGTATTCAGTATTGCAAGGAATTCTTAATAAATAATGACATAAATCAAGCTCATGATTCTTTAAACCAGAGTTTTCTCGCCCAAAAATAATGGCAACTTTTTTATCAGTGTCTTTTATTACACTTAGATCCGCACATTCGCGCGGACTTATTTCCGGCCAGCTAATAGTTCTGGATCTTGCGCTAGCACCAATGACTAATTGGCAGTCGGCGATGGCTTCTTGTAAGCTTTCAAAGACTTGTGCGCGTGCTAAAAGATCATCTGCACCCGAAGCTCTTGAGGTAGCTTCAGCACTAGGAAAAATTTTAGGAGCAACTAAACAAAGGTTAGTCATGCTCATGTTTTTCATGGCCCTAGCGACTGCGCCAATATTTCCTGGATGCGACGTTTCGACCAAAACAATTTTAATATGTGACAGCAAGAGTGTCGTCCTTAGTTAAAAATAAACAAAGTTTACCAAAAGTTTTGCTATCATTGTGCGTTTTATACGCTCATTAAGAATCTGCCTATGCAACCTATGTTAAATATTGCCGTCCGTGCTGCTAGAAGCGCTGGCGACTTAATTCTTCGTTCAGCCGACAATGTTGGTCGCCTGCACATCGATCAAAAAGGCAAGAATGATTATGTCAGCGAAGTCGATCGCATGGTTGAGCGAGATATTATTGGCATCATCAAAGCTTCTTTTCCTGAGCATGGCATACTTGCAGAAGAAAGCGGCGAGCATCTAGGTAATGATTATGTTTGGGTCATTGATCCTCTTGATGGCATTACTAATTTTTTACATGGATTTCCTCAATACGCGGTTTCTATAGCCTTAAAATATAAAGGCAGGATTGAAGTCGGGGTTATCTATGATCCTTTACGTGACGAATTATTTACCGCTAAACGTGGTGGTGGTGCTATGTTAAATAATCGTCGACTTAGAGTAACTCAACAAACTAGCTTAAAAAGCGCCTTAATAGGCACAGGATTTCCTTTTAAGACCGATAAATACTTAGATGCTTATCTAGGTATGTTTAAAGCATTGACGACTGAATGTGCTGGTATTCGACGCGCAGGTGCTGCCGCATTGGATTTAGCCTATGTAGCCGCTGGTCGACTGGATGGTTTCTGGGAAATAGGTGTTATGGAATGGGACATGGCCGCAGGTATTTTATTAATAAAAGAAGCGGGTGGTGTGGTTACTGATTTTTCTTTTAATGATAATTATCTGCAATCTGGTAATCTGATTACAGGCAGCCCTAAAATGCATCAACTGATGTACCAATTGATAGAGCCACACGTGACTGATAATTTAAAGTAAGCGATTCTTCACAAGTTCACGCTGCGGTTTTGTTGGCCGCAGCAATGAGCAAAAAACAACTAAAGCAATAGAGTTCCGAAAAGTTAGCTTAGCGATTCATGTCTAAATCAGTTGTATATATTTCTATAGCTAGCGTTTATTAAAATTAAGACAAACCACTCGCTACTTTTATAATATTCATCAGGTGTAAAACTAAGCTTTTATTATCATTAAACTACATGTGGTATTGTAAGCTTATCCCGTTCCTGACTGTTGTTTGGGTATTCAATATTTTATATTAATTTAGTTATAGGGGGATTTATGTGTTTTAGTGCCAATATGTCACTGGGTTTAGGTGTTATCGGTTTAACCGCTGCTAGCATTACTTATGTTGATAAAACGGAAACATTTTGGGTGCGAGCGGCACGATCTTATGCCATATTCCATTTTTCATTAATGGAGTTTATACAGTATTTTGCTTATCCCGTTGCCGATCAATGTGGTTATGGCAGTAACTACTTTTTAAGTGAATTATCCACTTACCATATTGCCCTACAAGCTTTTGCAATTATGCCAGCACTGGCCACTTATTCCACTGATAAAACCGCTCTTAAACAAGCCACTATTTTCGGTGCCAGTTTAAGCAGCTTATTTTTGATTTGTTCAGCTTTGCCTAAAGAATTGCAGCTGTTTGATGGTGCGCCCAACTTCATCGGTAACATGATCTCTTGTTTATTTATGGGTACTTATCATATTGGTTATCGTATATCGAGTGCGTTCGGTGCTTTTGTTACTCATGGATCATTATTTGCGCTTGCTTTAAGTGGCTTTGTTTGGAAAAACAACTGGAGAATCTCCAGTTACCATTTATTTATGGCAATCATGACCTTATTCATGCCTCAGTGGTTACTAGGCGTATCAACAGGTGAAGCGGCAGCGATTTATTGTTTCTATTCCATACCGATTACGATTAGTTTCATGCCTTATTTTAAAAACTTCTTTAGTGCTGAAAAATATATAGATAGGCCTGATTACGCTTGAAGATTAGAGTGGCTGATAAATTTAATGACCGTTATAGCAAGTTGTAAAACATACACAGCACCGTAAATAAAACTATTTACGGTGCTGTGTATGACAAAGCTATAGTGTGAATTTCCTTTTTAACTCAACTCTGTTTTCAACAAAAACTGGCCGCGTTACTAGATGTCTATATCGACTACCTGAATGACCAGTGCTTATGGCCTATATAGCTAGTGAATACAGGCACAGCAACACCTGTCGCGTGGGCTATTTCTTGTACATACAAAGTTACACCCAGATACGGTAAAAGATAGTGGGCTAACCCCATACTAATACCCCATGTTTGAAATACCGCAACCAAATTAACAAGCATAAAAAACAAAGCAGAACGGTGCACCGATTGTTGACTTTTCCTGAACACAAAAAGTTTGGCTAGCACAAAAGCCGTAATCATCCCTGTTATATAAGCAAGAATAACAGCTATAGAAAAATCAAAGCGTTGGCTGTACAAAATTCTGCTGCCAAAGTTTACAGTTGCAGCCGTTCCACCTGTCAGCAAGAAAATCATAAACTGTTTTGATAGGAAGTGCTTAATCACACCATTGCTTCCTTGGCTATTTTTCTGCCAAAACTAATACTCTCAGATATACCCCTATCTTCTGGGTAATAGTAAGAGGTATCTGCAACCCATAAGCCTTTAACTGGCAAGGCGACTGGTGGTAGTTTATCGAGGTAGCCTGGCTCACAAATCGGTTGTGCGTGACGGTAACGACTAGCATGCATATCAATGAAATCTTCATCGATTAACACCGGATTTATTTTTTTCAAGTAGCCGCGAACTTTGTCGAGGAATGCTTGATTTGATTCTGAAAACTTTGGGTGTTCTCCTGGCATATAAAATGGTACATAAACGATATGCTGATCTAAGGGTCGCAAATTGCTGTATTCCACTAAACCGGGAATGTCCATGTCAGGGTCATTGATGTTTAACCAAAAGTTTTCTGTTAACGCCTTGCGGAGTTTGACAATTACACAGACCACGGCAATATTATTAATCAATCGAAACCGTTCTAAAATATCGTTGGGTAAATCAGGTATCAGTTTGGGCACATAAGGTAATGGAATAGTGCTAATCACTTTATCGAAGCCGATAAACCGCCCAGAAATTTCAACGCCCCGCACTATCCCAGCTTCGATAACAACTTTGCTAATAGGAGATTTAAGACGTATCTCGCCACCATGCGCTTCAATATCTGCACGCATGGCTTGCAATAATGTTTCTGATCCTCCTTCCAGATAACCTAGTTTTTCGCGAAACAGACTGTAACGTGAGCGACCGATACGGCGAATTCGACTCCAGATCCAAGCTGCTGACAAATTATCGGTATAATCATAAAACTTGTAGTCAAAGAGTCTACGCCACAAAATTTCGTAAGCCTCCTTACCCACCCAGCGTTTTATCCACCCCGTTGCTTCAACATGATCCAAAGGTTTCCAGTCATTACGTTGGGTACACAGAAAAGCATGTAGTCCATACCGAACTTTGGCTGTCAGACTCAAACCTTTAAACTTAAGTAGCGCAACCGGATTACCCCAAGGTTGCAGTTGCTCCTGATACCAGTAACCCATTTTTGTTACTACCCAGTGCATCTTGTCAACCAAGGCTAGTTCGTCCAAGATGGTCAAAAAAGCATGATCTGAGATACAATGAAAATGGTAATAGCGTTCGATCGACAAACCGGAAAAATCGAACGCCGCCGTCATGCCGCCCACTCTGTCATCGGCTTCAAAGACAATCGGCTGATGTCCGTCACGCGCCAATTGATAAGCCACAGCCAAACCCATGGGGCCAGCTCCTAATACCGCTATACGTTGTCCCATGATTAAAACGCCAAGATCACTTTGCTGTACTCGGGATCATTAAAAGTTTCATCAATGGCTAGTGCAAAAGGCGTGTAAGACACACCGAAAATACCCGGCCAGTCGATAACTTCAAATTCATCTTTAGTGCTGAGTGCGGCCAAT
The DNA here is from genome assembly GCA_903905335.1 of uncultured Methylococcaceae bacterium. Taxonomy (GTDB): domain Bacteria; phylum Pseudomonadota; class Gammaproteobacteria; order Methylococcales; family Methylomonadaceae; genus Methylobacter_C. The sequence goes on along the minus strand of CAIVGC010000232.1, from coordinate 3,252 downwards.
TGTTGAGTGGTGAAGGGCGGTTTTTTATCGAAACACCCCCAAATCCAAATCAAGCTATAAAATAAGCTATAAGGTATTTTGAGAATTAATGCTTTTGCCTTAGTTGCCTGCTTAATCTCACGAATAATGTCGATATAATCAACCTTCTCGTGACCAGAGATATTGTAAATACCATCAGCCACTTTATTTTCTATACAACTGATAATGATATTGCAAAAGTCTCCCACATAAAGCGGTTGGCGCATGTAGCGACCATGCCCAGGTATAGGGAAAATAGGCAGCTTTTTCATAAAGCGCGAAAGCCAGCCCAAATGCTTACGATCAAACCAACCGAACATTAAGGTCGGACGTAAGATAGGGCAAGCAATGCCGCTCTCTAACACCATACGTTCCTGCTCTTTTTTGGTATTGGTGTAATAGTCATCAGCAACTGATTCTACGACCGAAGAACTGATATGTACCAGATACGGTATATTATTGGACTTAATGGCCTGAAGGATTAAGCGCGTGGAGTCCAGGTTGTTGCTGACAAACTCCTGATAATCATTACCGCCGATTTGAGCCTGTAACATCACTACTACGTCAGCATTTTCAAAATGCCGCAACCAATCACCTGGCACAGCTAAGTCAGCGTACGCAGCAATGATGTCCGGCTGAACTTGTTTCAGAACCGCTAAATTGGCTCGGTGCTTGTCGAGTACAATAATGTTGGTGTAGCCTTTGGCCTTAAGGCGGGCAACAAGGTTTTGGCCTACTAGGCCAGCGCCACCGGGGAGAAGTATTTTTTTGTTTTTCACGGTTTTGCCTCTTGATTAGATTGTAGGACTTAATAGTTGAGTTAATGGGTTGTCGACAGTTAGTCAATGGCTAGTAGGTTTTCTGTTTACAGACTTTCATAGATAGCTCAGATGGGAATCCTATAGTTAAAGGATTACTACAAGTGGGCGCATCAACCAATTTAAAGGGTATTTCAAGGTCTATTAGCCGGGTTTTGTAAGTGATTTTTCTTGAAGGAATATAAATGCTTAAGCTCTCTTCTTCTTGATTTAGTTCTTTAAGTAACGCTATGGATTCAGAAAAGTGTTGGCTTTTAGAAAGACTTTTACTTAAATTAACATAAGCAATTACCGCGACATTTATTATTAAAAGCAAGCCTGCTAACTGCGCAGCCTTTCGAATCCATGATTGTTTGTTATTAAAAAGAACAATAATTAAGCCTATTGGAAGTAACCAAAGTTGAGGGGCATAGCGTGCTTTCCAAAGCTCTGAAATGGGGGCCATAGTAGTTAGTATTAATGCGAGTCCAAACATAAAGAAGACGTTAATTTTTCTTTCTTTCACTAATACAAATGCGCTAATAACTAATAGCTCTAATGTTACAAGTAAGAACAGCGGGCCGAATGCGCCAAAACTTATGTCAGGGCCTTCAAATTGCCAACTATCGGATTTCGAAATATAAAGTGGCGATTTCAATTCAGGTATGCCCAAAGGAGTGTTTTTTCTACCGGCTAATGAATATAAAAGTTTTTCAAGACGATTTTTCTCCAAAAATAGGCTAGCCTCTTGGTTTTCTAATGGATTTTTTATATCTACGCCAATGGGATAAAAAGGTGTTTTGTGTTGAATGGTATTGGATACATAAGGATGGAAACCAACAATTAACACAGCTATAAGCCAAGCCGTTAAGAAAGTGCCGGTAAAACGCCAGGGTGGATGACGAAGCACTAGCAAACCCAAAAAAATGCTAGCTTCAATGATCGATGCATACACAAGCCCCGTCATTTTGACGTTAATTAAGCTTATTATGACCAGACCCAATAAAATCGCAGTGCGATACGTTTTAAAACAAAGAAAATCTATGGATAAAATAATCGCCATGGATATTAAGGCCGCTAATTGGCCATCAATATAGAAGGTGTTCATTTGACAAATAATAACGGGGTTTAAACTTATCAGACCAGCCAGTAGGTATCTCTTAAAGCTAGTGCAATTGCAGATTCTATTTAAAAAATCAATGGCAATCAAATAAAGTGCAAACATATAAATTATATTAAAAGCTTTGCCGCTTTCAATGAGCCCCGTTGTTTTATAGACGGTAGCTGCTAAAATCCAAGAACCCAGTGGATAGTGGTCTATGAACAATTCCGTACCCGATTCCTGAACAAATAGGGGGTTCCAATCAACTAAATGAGCGCTTAGTAAAGGATTCCAACCCGACGCTAACGCAATCATTGCCGGTATATGATATGACTGACCATCGAAAGTAAAGTCAATAAACTGACATGCAAACACTAAAGAAATGACAAGAATTATGCTTGCTTTAGCAAAAAATTTAATATTATCTCCTAAGGTTTTCAACTCATGCCTTCCTAGGTAAACAACTAAGAGATAGGTTATTAATAAAACAACAGGGAAATGAAATCGAGAAATCGAAATATTGAAAGCAAATAGCAGCACTGAAAATAGTTGAATCACTACGGCTGTTGCCAATAAAAAAAATGCTATCGAATATTGACGACTAACATAAATAGATCTTATTGGTAAATTAAATGTAATCACTATTTTCTCTTAAGTGGGTTACGAAGAAGAACTCATTCATAAATGCAGAATTTATCTCAAATTAGGCAAATGATTGGAGTAAGGTTATTTGCAAGAAATATTCTTCTTGATAGGTTAGTCATAAATTCACACATTAGTCAGTAGATACTAGGCAGAGTTGTTTTGTTTTTTGCATCATAGCTAGTTTTTATTTGGCTAAAGGTAACCATATATTCATTGTTCCAAAGCATGGTTTTGCCATTACGCGGTGTTATGACCAAAGACTTAACCTGCTTGTTATCTAACAAATCATTTTCGCCATATAACAGTTCGAATTCAGTTGTGTTTTCAATAAGGGGTGATAACACAAAGCCCGATTTTGCCATGCCGGCAATGATGCGAAATTGTTTTTTTAGGTCATTATTTAACACCAGTGTTATTTGGAGTTGGCTAGGTTTAAAAAATATATTGGGAAGCCGCGAGTTCGGAGTGTTGATATTCCATTGATGACTGGTTGTTTTGACTCTACATCATTTTTCCAAGTAAACTCCAATACGTATTTATCGACAAGAGCATGAATATCTGGGTTTTCTTTCAGAGCATTATTAATGGCTCTATGTGAATCGTAGTGGGTAAAAAATTTGTCAACAAGTATATATTTTAAATATAGCGAATTGAAGAGCATGAAAATGTAAAAAATGTCGTATAAATATC
>CAIVGC010000231.1 GCA_903905335.1 uncultured Methylococcaceae bacterium | reverse complement strand
GTCACCACAACATTTGGTAGTTCTATGGAATTATCAGGAAGATTATCTTGAGCGTTTGATTGGGTACTAAAACCCACAATTAATAGGCTGCTGGCTATAATTTTTTGCATCGTGTCCTCTGCGCCCACCGCGCATTAATGAGTTGTAAAAACAACAAAGGACTGGGGAAAACAAAAGAACAAGCAAACAAGCGAGGCTAGACTGTCATTTCCGCTGACAGCCCTCCGCTGTATCGAATTAAACTCTCGGGCCGGTCTCCGGGCTTATAAGTGGTCTTAACCTGTTTCATCACCTTCCCATGTATTACACAGTGGCATCTAGATGAAACTTTACTTATATACCGTTGCGGGGGCAGCGTCGGATTTGGTGTAAACCTTACCGACTTCCCGTTTAACCATTAGGTCTGAATAACCCTCTGGAACCTGAAAGCAATGCAGAGTATACGTAAATCAGTGGGTTAATACAATCGAACGTCATCTTTGCCTGACAAAAACTGCTAAGACCTACAGTTAACCACTACCACCTCATTATCATTATTATAATGACCGATCACTTTGTCTATTAAAATCTAAACAGCACTATAGTGTCGTACTTCAGGTTGGCCTGCGTGCAATAAACGCCGTTTATCCAAAAAGGCGAAACATTAGCTGGATTGAGTAATAGCCAATCTGCATCGGTGTCACTTGAAACCTCAAGCCATCTCATCAGCCGCTATCAGTAATTCCTCTATAAAATGTTGGCTATATACCGGTAAATAGTTATGCTTTAAATAGGCGATTTTAGTATTTGAACTGGGTATTAAATGGGCTAAATCTCGTACGACTAAATCTTGATCTATCAAAGCATCATAAGCCATAGACGTAATTATGCCTGCGCCCATACCTAAGCGTACATAGGTTTTAATGACATCGGTATCTGCCGCTGACAGAGTAATGTCTAACTCCAAGTCGGCATTTTTAAAAGCGCCTTCAATAGCCGAACGTCCAGTAAAACCAGAGCTATAGGTCAGTATAGGAAATGTAGCTAAGCGCTCCAAGGTGATTTCACCCTCACTTAAGGGATGATATAGCGGCACGATTAAAGCATGATGCCATTCATAACAGTTTTTAATGACCAGATCATGCTCTAGGTCAACGCGTTCTGTACAAATAGCAATATCGGCTTTACGAGCATGCAATTGCTCAATCAGTTGATCGGGCGATGATTGCACCATATAAATTTTCACACCGGGGTATTTTTCTTTAAAGCGCTGTATCGGAATGGGCAAAAAATATTTGGCTTGGGTATGGGTAGTCGCAACATGCAAGACACCTTGATTACTATCCAGAAAATCGGCTGCTATGTGTTGGATATTACATTTAGCTCTATTGATAATATCCACTTCTTCCATAACCCTAGTTCCTAAGGCGGTCATACTGATGAGTTTTTTACCTTGCCTTTCAAATAAAGGTGAACCTAGCTCAGCCTCAAACAGTTGTAATTGCCTGCTTACTGCCGATTGCACGATGTGCATTTTTTCTGCGGCTTTTGACAGATTAAAATTAGTTTCTTGAAGTACGCGTAGTAATTCAATTTGACTTAAGTTCATGCGTTGATTTTCCTTATCGAGTATTGCTTATGTCATCATCATACGGATATAAGCGATGCTCCGCTATATGACATATTAAAGTAGATCATGTGATTTAACACCCTAGTCGTCATCTCGGCATGGACTGCTGGGATCCCAGTACATGGATGTCTGTATCGAATATAGATAGTGTATTGTGTATGAAATTATATTGCAAAGCGTGACGGGGTTTATAACCCCGTGACTCACGTTTCAAAGTTATCGAAATCTAAACGTTTCGGTCTGGGTTGCAAACCCAGACTGGCATTGGAATCTATTTAAACAACTCATCTAAGGTTAATTCATAGCTTGAGCTAAAGGTCTCTAAAAAATACTGAACTTCTGGCAAATTAATGTCCT
>CAIVGC010000230.1 GCA_903905335.1 uncultured Methylococcaceae bacterium | reverse complement strand
CGAGCAAGCGCGATTCATTACAGCTTGATTGAATCGGCTAAAGCCAATGGATTGGAACCTTACGCGTATTTAACCCAAGTACTCAAGGCATTGCCCTATGCCGACACGGTTGAGAAAATTGAAGCTTTGTTACCGTGGAATTTTAAAAAATAATTTATGCCGAATAAGGTAAGTACGCCGAAAATTAATCGCTTACTTTAAAAGTGAATGATTAAGCTTAGTGTCCCGTCTTAAATTGGTAGCCTCTTTATAAGAGAAACATTAAGATAAGAGCCTGATTTTCTCAATTCAAAAAAATAGATAATGATCAATTTTTCCGATAAACTGATTCCGAGCTCGCGGTAATTATATAGTCGCTGAGTGATGTTTAATTCAACTATTAGAGGGTTATTTAATCATGTCGGATCCAGAAAACAAAAATGGTGGAAGAATATCAAAAAACCTAAAGATCTTATTATCTGTTATTGCTGGTGTAACGCTATGGATAGTGCTTCAATCATTTATTGGCGTACCAATGAAAATGTAAGCTTAAAAATAATAAATACTGTGATTATGTTTATGTTTATGCGTCAATAAATAGCTTATTATGAATAAGCCATGATTTTCTAATTGACATAAAAAAGCCCTACATTCTCATGTAAGGCTTTATTGAATTCTCTAGGTATTAACTATTGGCAACTTAACATCAATAATAAAATGCTGAGGTTACATTCAAAGTACTATTTAGTAGCCGCTGCTGACTTTTTTGAGCAATGTTTAACACAGGCTTTATTTTTTTTGCCATGATGTTTTGACATATGTTTAGGGCAACTATGCGCTGCTAATGCTTTATGATCGCAATGTTTAGCGCAGGCTTTAACACTTTTTCCGTGATGTTTTTCACAATGTTTGAAATCTGGCTTAGCGACTTCTAAAGCAGGCTCAGCAACCACAACAGGCGCAGAAACCGGTGCTTCAGCAACAACCGGAGCAACAACCTCTTCAGCCAATGGTTTTTGTGCTTCACAACCAGCTAATGTAAATAATGCAAGCAAACTAGTAGCGATTAGAAATTGTTTAATTTTCATATGTTTTCTCATGAGTAATATTTTTTAAAGCAGGGATTCTAAAGCTGATGAACTAATAATACAAATAAATCACCCCATGACGCTTAATAAGTGCTAGTCGCTTTACACAAACGATCATTAATAGCTCGCCATGTTTCCGTTAGCGGCGGCTGTTCAACTACGATAATATCTAAATGTTGACTATCCAGCTCTCTTAATGAGCTATATAACACTTGTGCATAAGCATTGGCTTGCAAAGGCATTCGAATGATTGCACCTAAATTACTTTCATCGCCAAGATCAGTATGATAAATCAATAAACCAATTTTTTTACCTTGTTTAAACAAGTCAGCAATTATGGTCGACAAATTTGCCTCGGAACAACGGACCGCTCGAGTAACTGGCGCGTAGTGTATAGCCATCATACCAGGAACTCGTATTTGTGAGAGTTCAGTCTGTTCCTCTTGATGACTTACTATTAATTCACGCTGTAAAATGCCCTCAATTTGATTCCTAGTAATATGACCAGGACGTAATAACTTAGGCTGGGCTCCACTTAAATCAACAATAGTTGATTCGACGCCCACTTGGCAAGCACCACCATCCAAGATCATATCAACTGCATCACCCAGCTCTTCTTGAACATGAATCGCTAGTGTTGGACTAATTCTGCAAAATCGATTAGCAGATGGCGCTGCAACTCCACTACCAAAGGCCTGTAACAAACGCAAAGCAACGGGATGATCAGGTACACGTAAACCCACGGTATCTTGTCCACCCGTTACTTCTAAAGGGACTTCTGGTCTCTTCTTTAAAATCAATGCCAAAGGTCCTGGCCAAAAATGTGCGGCCAATTGTTGCGCCGCCTCTGGAACAGACAGAGCCCAAGCATCAACACTTGCTAAATTAGGAATATGTACAATAAGCGGATGATCTATAGGGCGGCCTTTCGCTAAAAATATACGGCGAACTGCTTTAGGATTAGAAGCATCAGCTCCCAAGCCATATACAGTCTCAGTTGGAAAAGCAACCAAACGACCTTGTCTTAAAAAATCGACTGCCTGATCAATGGCGGCATCATTTGCAAAAATAGGTTTCATGTAGCGATATTAATTAAGAGGGCGTTAATAATTATTCGCCATAAAGATAGCATTTTTGAGCACTCTAAGTTAGTCAAGCGTTATCCCAGCTTAAAACCGATGAAAAAACCACCGACGGCACTGCCACCCTGAATAGTTTTTTTGTTACTTTGAATTTTAGATAGACGTTCGTTTAATAATTCAAAACCCTGTTTTACTGAACCGATAAAACTGTCACCCACCTCTTGAAAATTTATATCTTGTGAGCCTTTAAAATCAAAGTATTGCAACATAAATAGCACAACAACTAAAGCTCCAAGGCAAAACAAGGCTATTTTAAACATTTTTTTAGCGAAAAACCCAACAGCTAAACCAATAATAAAAGGTCCACCCACATTATCAATAATAAAGTCAGGCTTAAAGACATCAGTAAAAGAAGCAGTTTCAACTAGATTATTATTCATAACGACACATAAAAAAATTTCCTCATAGTAACAGAGAATTCATGTTCGTCATAGACGACTTAAGCAAGGCAGATAATAGGTAAGATGAACTTAATTTGAAAAACACTAACATCATACATTCATATACTCTAGGCATTCAATAGTATATGAATGTATTTATCGAGTAGATTTTAATTATCAACAAATTCTCTTTATCGGTAATGATAAAATCGAGCATTAAGATAACGACTAACCTCTTTGATGTCAGCCTTAGTCCAATCAAGACCCGAAGCATGTTGCCAAAAATCCACTTGGGCAATTAAACTCTCCCAGTTATTGACAGCTTTCTTTTCTCGCCAATGTATTTGCTCCGTATGACATAGATTGCAATGATTGTCATAAAGCAGCGCTGCTCTTGATGTATATGGACTTACTGTACGTTGAGCAAAAGCAGACGTTACGCTTAACATAAAGACTATCAAGCTAACAACCCCATATTGAAGCATCTTATTTCCCATCGCGACTTAACAATTAATTTATTTTATCATTGATCGCTATGTCATCATTTAAGGCATACCACCCCACAGTGATTCTATACACCAGCCAAACGACTACAGATATCAGCACAAAAATCCCAATACCCATACCAAAAGTAATACCTGATATTGCAAATCCAGCTAAGGTTATCCACGTGGTTTTAATTTGCCAGTTAAAGTGCGATTCTAGCCATGTACCTTGCACCTCATTTCGCTTAATAAAATTTAGCGCTACGCCCACCAATAGTGGCAAACCAGCAAGCATAAAAGTTAAAGCTTGGCACAAGTAAATAGCGGCCGTAAGTAGCTTTAATGTGCGTAAGTTATCAATCGCTACTTGTTCGTTAGAAATACCATTCATAAAAACACCTGTCTGTTAACTTTCTTATTAATTAAGTGAGCACTACCTTATGCCAGCGATAGCCGATTCATCGATATTGTTTAAACGGCAGAATCTGTTTCAATTTTAGCAAAAAAAACGGGCACGTTATTTAGCCCGTTCTTTGTTAGCTATTACGATTATTTGCTGCCGGCTTTAATGTGCTCTACAGCTTCCTCAGCTGATTTAGTGGCGGTATCCACATGCCCTAAATTGCCCTCGTCAATCGCTTTTTGCAATGCTTCTGAAGCGGCATCTAAATGATTTTTTGATTGTCCTTTGGCCACTAAAGATCCTGCAAGTGTATGTTCCAAAGCTTTTTTTGCATGTGTGACCAAAATAGGTGCATGTCCAGCTTTACCATGAACGACTGCAGAATCAGCATGTACCAATGCTTTTTCTGTATGTTCATCTGCGAAAACCGTAGTACTCAAACACAATAATAAAACTGTAAATAGTGCTGCTATTTTTTTCATTTTCCTCTCCCTACCACTAGTTAGAATATTCATTTTATCAATACCCATTCACTCAAAACTGGCTCTACTCTGATTGCTTGAGTAGCGCCTTAATTAGCCATAAAAACTTATTTTCTTTTGAGTCGAGCCGAATTAATTGCTCCCCTACTACGACATTGTAAGGATGAAAGCTTATCAAACATCCTCACTATGGCCATTACTAGAAAAACAGTGAACATATAACCAATAATTGCTTAATAAATCTATTCGTAGTATTACGTAAAACAGAGCAATAGAATTATATTTGACTGTATATAAAGGATTTTTTTAATTCCCTATAAAAATTATTGTGGTTTAGGTGGGACGCTAGAGTCAACACTGGGAATTTTGCTAGTATTATGAGTATCCTCATCAATGTCTTCATCGGGGGGATTGCCATCATAAATGAGATATTCACGATGTTGCAGATAAGAACTTTTGATAAACTCATAACGATCGCCATTACTGGCTTCATCAACTATGTTTTCTTGATTCATGAGGCCAGCACGATGATCTGTTACATCTAATGCACTTACACCTGCAGATATACCAGTCCCCGTAAATCCTCCAAAGATTGAGACATAGCTGATAGGATCCATTAAGGCATCACCAATCAAGCCTAGTGTTTCTCTGGGAGTGCTGGGGCCAAAAAATGGCAATACCCAATAAGGCCCAGACGGTAACTGCCAAACGCCTAAAGTTTGTCCAAAGTCTTCATTATGTTTAGGTAAGTCAATTTTACTGGCCACGTCAAAAACTCCCACGAAACCCACTGTAGTATTAACCATAAAACGACTTATGTCCTTACTGCCTTGTAGTAATTTAAACTGCAAGATATCGTTAATAAAAACGCCTATATCGTTAATATTACTGAAGAAATGAGTCACTCCATCGTCAACAGCACCTTTGGCAACGTCAAAATAACCATTAGCAACAGGCTTTAAAATATGCTTATCTAAACCATCATTAAAAGACTGCATATTTTGATTCCAGCGTTGCCAAGGATCATTCTGCAAAGCGTACTTAAGCGTGGTCGTTGCGCACCCCGTCACCATCATAATTGCTATAAAACTGACTAATAAAAGACCTCTAGCCATAATAAATTTTTGCCTATTCATGAGTAGTCTTCTTTGCTTTCTGGTTAATATTTTCTAACTTTATCTGCTAGGTACATTTCTAGTGAACACATTCTAAAACAGATAGGCAAGTTTTCCTTACACTTTGCAATAGATTATCTTTAGCTTATGCATTTTAAAGGGTTTATTGACTTTGATTTTTTATAGCCTTTTAGTAAAAGCCTGCAATAAGGTAAAATACTTTCGATATCTTTATTGATCACCCCAACCCCCTACATAAAAAGGAATAATATCATGAAAAAAAACTTGTTTCTGATTGCCTCGTTGCTAGTTACTGGCAGCGCTTTCGCGACTACTGATCATTATCTGTTACGTGATGGCAATCATGTTCAACATTTAAAAGTCACTAACCTGAATAATGAAACTCACGTTAGCGCAGACATCAACTTTGAACCTAATGCTAACGAAGCAGGAAGCAAAGCCTGTTCTGGCGAGGTTTTCGGAGAAGCTAAAGCACTCTCTGCGACTGAATTAGTCCTGAAAAAACATTCTCCAAGCGAAGCAACTTATTGCGAATTAAAAATCCATTTGAGTGCTGAAGGCGCAAAAATTGAACAATCAAAAGACTGCGATAATTTTGCTACCGGTATTTGCCGTTTCTCTAGTGACGATAAAGAATTAGTAAAAATTAAATAAAACCACAACTGTGGCACGTACTCCGTGCCACTATTGATGTCGATCTAATTTACGATAACTAATCGCTTCACTCAAATACTTGATGTCAATATGCTCTGAACCTGCCAAATCGGCAATGGTCAGCGCCACTTTTAAGATTCGATGATAGGCCCGATGTGATAAACCAAACTTATCCATCGCTTGTTCTAAGAGCTGATGACTTTGCTCAGATAAAACACATAACCGCTTTACTTCTTTTGCAGTAAGTGCCGAATTCGCTTTACCACTGCGTTCTAGGGCAATATTACGCGCAGTAACTACTCTAGCCCTTATTGTTGCGCTAGTCTCTTCACCACCAGCCACACCTTTACGCAATACTTCATGAGAAATTCTAGGTACTTCCAAGTGCATGTCAATACGATCTAATAACGGACCCGACACTTTTGCGCGATAACGCTGAACCTGCTCAGAAGTACAATGACAACGACCTGAGGCATCACCTAAATAGCCACACGGACATGGGTTCATGGCGGCAACAAGTTGAAATCTCGCCGGAAAATCAACTTGCCTAGCAGCACGGGAAATAGTGATATGTCCAGTTTCTAAGGGCTCACGTAATACTTCCAATACTTTTCTATCAAACTCGGGCAGTTCATCCAAAAATAAAGCACCATTATGAGCGAGAGAAATTTCCCCTGGCCTAGGATTACTGCCACCACCGACCATAGCCGCAGCTGATGCTGTGTGATGAGGTGATCGAAAAGGTGGCTTTAACCAATTAGCTACATCCAGTCCTTGATCGCTGATTGAAGCAATGGCGGCGCTCTCTTGAGCTTGTTCTTCGGTTAATAACGGTAAAATAGTGGGCAATCTAGCAGCCAACATCGATTTACCTGTACCCGGTGGACCTAACATGATGACATTATGTGCGCCGGCAGCAGCAATTTCAAAGGCTCTTTTAACATGATATTGACCATGCACATCAGAAAAATCAATCTTACTGACAACCTCAGTTGCTACAGGCTGTTGAAATTCACTTTGAATAATCGTTTGACCACTTAGATGAGCACAGACCTCTAAAAGATGACCTGCCGGTATAATTTCAATACCTTTTATCAAGGTGGCTTCAGCGGTATTTTCTTTAGGTAGGATTAATTTTCTTTGTTGATTTCTAACTTGAATGGCGATGGGTAATACGCCATTGATAGGCCGTAATTCACCCCCCAAAGACAGTTCACCGACACACTCATATTGATTAAGATTAGCCATCGGGATTTGGCCGGAGGCAGCTAAAACGCCTAACGCGATAGCTAAATCAAAACGCCCGCCTTCTTTGGGTAAATCAGCCGGCGCTAGATTGACGGTAATGCGCTGGGCAGGAAATTCAAAGCGAGAATTTAAAATCGCACCTCGAACTCTATCCTTGCTTTCTTTAACCGCAGTCTCGGGCAAGCCGACTATATTAAGTGCCGGCAAACCATTCGCGACATGAACCTCAACTGTTACCAGCGGAGCATTGATGCCGGAACGGCCTCGACTATAGATAACGGCTAAGCCCATAATTAAAGCGTGCCGAGTTGACGCTTATAAATCAGCTTTATCTAAAATAGACTGCTCTATTTCGGCAACGCGCTTTTCTAAGCTTTCTAAATTTGAGCGTGTTTTAGCTAAAACCAGCTTTTGCACTTCAAACTCTTCACGCGTCACCAAATCTAACTTGGCTAAAGTGCCTTGTAGAACTGCTCGAAAGGTTTTTTCCAAGTCGTCTTTTAAGTTATGTAAACCGGGAGGAATGGCGCCCGCTAAGCGGCTGGCAATGTCATCTATAGACTTAGGATCAAACATTAAAATAGTCTCATATTATTAAAGGGTTACTTCTGCGATATAAATTATCATAATCCACGCTCAGAGGCAATGCAGATAAGTTCAGCGGTTTTTTTAAAACAGACTTAAATTTGTTGGCAACCGTATAGCCATTTATCGCTTTTCTAACCGCAAAAGAGTTATACCAAGAAGCATCAGATTAGTTGGCAGACAGCTTTCGCTAAGGTATAGTCGATATTATTTTGCAACACTTAACTTTATTACTATGAGCCTAGAATCTAACCTGGTTAACAATGCAACTTTACTAACCTCAATTAATATTGGCCCTTATCACTTACCTAATCGCTTAGTTATGGCGCCGTTAACTCGAATGCGAGCCCCTGACAGTTGCCCTACCGACTTAATGACCACTTATTATGCGCAACGCGCTAGTGCAGGACTCATAATATCTGAAGCGACACCTATCTCTAAGCAGGGCGTCGGCTATCCTGCTACACCGGGTATTTATAATGCCTCACAAGTAAATGCTTGGAAGAAAATCACTGCGGCTGTTCATGCAAAGCAGGGCCATATTTTCATGCAACTATGGCATGTCGGTAGAATTTCTCATCCCGACTTTCATAATGGTGAACTGCCTGTTGCTCCGTCAGCCATTGCACCCAAAGGCAAGGCTATCACGCCTACTGGCATGCAAGCCTTTGTTACGCCACGCGCACTTGAAACGGATGAAATTTCAGGCATTATCGAAGACTATAAAACAGCGGCACAAAATGCTTTAGACGCGGGCTTTGATGGCATTGAGATACACAGCGCGAATGGCTATTTACTCGATGAGTTTTTACGTGACGGCACTAATAAACGCACTGATAGCTATGGTGGCAGCCTAGAAAATAGAACGCGATTCTTACTGGAAGTAACACAAGCGCTCATTGGCGTTTGTGGAGCAGATCGTGTTGGTATTCGCCTATCGCCCAGCGGCACCTTTAATGACATGAGTGATTCAAATCCTGAAGCCATTTTTGTTTATTTACTGCAACAATTAAACCCCTTAAGCTTGGCTTATGTGCATATTATTGATGCCTTAGAAGGTGACATTAGACATGGCGCAAACGTGGTTAATCTTGAAACACTAAGAGCCGCTTATAACGACACGTTAATCATTTGCGGAGGCTATGACCAAGCTCGCGCTGAAGATACTTTAGCAAAAGGCTTAGCCGATGCTGTCGCTTTCGGTCAACTTTATATCGCCAACCCTGATCTTGCCGAACGATTCAAATTGAATGCACCTTTAAATACACCTGATGCTAGCTCATTTTACGGCGGCACTGAAAAAGGCTATACGGATTACCCAAGTTTGACTGAATAATAAACAGCTTCACTTAAATGACTCGCAATTTAAGATCCACTGCCATTGAGTTAAGCAAAAACTGTATAAAACGTGGGGTGTTGAGCTTCAGCTATTATTGGGTAAAAAAGCTGAAACTATTTAACTCCACACCCACAGATTACTTAACTTAATGGAGTGACCTACGCCACCCCTTATGTCGTAATCCAAACAACTCACTGTTAACATTCAATTAATGAGGTGATCAAATGCACACACTAAAATATTCTGTTGTTATAGCGCTGATAGCGGCATTTTTATGGACTAGCCCTACTTTCGCGGCCGACAAAATAGCTGGCGAACAACTGGCCAGTAATTGCCTAGGCTGTCATGATACTAATGAGCACAGCGGACAT
>CAIVGC010000229.1 GCA_903905335.1 uncultured Methylococcaceae bacterium | reverse complement strand
CAAAGACATCGTCGCCAGAGGCATATATTCAGAGTTTGAAGGTGAACAAAAGCAAAAGATGGTCATTGATCATTTGAAAAGCAATCGTGAAAGTGGCACAGGCATCTTAAAACCCGATGACGTGCATAGCTTTACCACGCCTTATAAAGTCTCCGGTGAATTTACTTTAGATCCTATCAGCAATATGCCTGGCAATGGCGCCATTACCATTCCGGTGGGCTTAGCTAATAGCGTTCTTACACTTAGAGGCAATAAAGCGCCCGAAGAAGCCATCAGCTTACCCTCTGTTTGCGAGTCTGTTTATCTTGAAGAAAACACCAGCATCGAATTTCCAAGCAATGTAAAAGTCAGCAAAATACCTGACACTATTCTATTTAATGAAAACGGCATCCGCTATCAAGCGACTTATCAGTTGAGCGCTAACACAGTAACTGCCAAACGAAGCCTTGCCTATAACAGTCCGACCATAACCTGTAACAGCAAAGACCTAGATAACTGGAAAGTATTTCACAAGGTTCTAAAGCGGGACCTGAGGAGTCAGATTGTTTATGAATGATGAGTCACAGTTCATTTCAAACAAAGACAATTAATAACAGATAGTCATTTAAAGCTGGTAAAGTACCATGATAGTTGAGGTTTTTCTTTGAAAATACAGAGAGATTGTGAATATGAATTTGGATAGTTTTAAACGTGACCTAGTTGTTGAATTAGCCGAATCGTTGGCAAAGAATCTGCCAGAAATAGGGGGGGGTAATTGGTGGGAAATTTACGTTCTAAATGAACTGACTCCTGCACAACGTTATCAAGTCGAATTGCTTCAGAATCCTGATATTTATCAACTTGATATGGCGGCACTACTTCGGCTGTTCAACAGAAATTGGTCTGAGCTAGCATTAAAAAAGAACTATCCAAAGAATGCCAGTAATTTTATTAGGGAGTTAATTTCAGCTAGAAATAGATGGGCTCATGAGCCTGCATCTGGCCATGATCTGGAGGACTTACACAGAGATCTTGATACTGCAAAAAGATTTCTTTCGATAATATCAGAAAACAAAGATCTTCTTGAAAAGATAGATAGCTACCGTATTCAAATATTAGAGACTCTGGCTAATAAGCAAAAAAAAGATTCCGTCTTCACAGAACCCTTATCTAACCCTTCTCAATCAACAAAAAGCAACGATTCTGAAGGTGCAAGTCTTCCTGTTATTGGTGCGGCTGCTATTCCCATTAAGAGTGCACCGAAATTTAAAGATGTACTTGCTAAAAAAACATACATTGGCATCGACTTCGGCACTTCGACGACCGTTGCAAGTTACATTAAACTTGATGATAGTGGAACAACTATTGTTGTGGAACCTATTCAGGTATCGCAAATTAAGTCAGATGGTCGCTCATCAAGATATCACCTAATTCCAAGCTGTATTGCACTCAATCCTTCTGATGGAACTGTGCTTTTTGGTGTTGGAGCTAAGGATTTGCAATATCAGCTAAAAGAGGGAGTTGATGTATGGTCCTCCTTTAAGATGCAGCTTGGTGAGAATATTGGTCCTACTTATAGAAATACGAAGTTAAGACAAGGAAATAATGACATTGTCATCGAGAATGCACAGGATGCTACCAAAGAGTTCTTTAAGTTTCTTCACAGTGGTCTTTCAGACTTTATAAAGAAAAACCAACTACCTGAAGAAATTGCCTTGGCAGTAACTGTACCTGCTTCATTTGAGGCAAATCAGCGCCGTGATTTAATGATAGCAATGGAGTCAGCTGGTTTTCAAATTGATGAGTCTTGCTTAATTGATGAACCTAATGCTGCTTTTCTAAGTATTCTGCATAACTCTTGGACAGAAAACGCTTCATTTGCTGATTTTTTAAAACGAGAAAGTCGCAACATTCTTGTTTTTGATTTTGGTGCAGGTACTTGTGACATTTCAATACTTAGGATTTCTATTGTAGATGGTTTGGTAAAATCAAAAAACTTATCAATATCGAAGTTTTTTGCCCTTGGTGGGAATGATATTGATAGAGCGATTGCTGAAGAAATTCTTTTGCCTCAAATGATGACACAGTCATTACTAGATACCGGAATAACCTCCGAACAAACAGAAGCTATTATTATACCAAGGCTCATGCCCATAGCCGAAAGGCTCAAAATTCAGTGTTCGAAAATGCTCACCTTGAAAGGATTCTCAATAGTTTCTGACTGTCTTACATTAAATGAAACTATAACTGAACAATCAATTTCTGATCTCATAATTGGTAAAAACATATTAAAACTAAGTTCGCCAACCATTAAGTTAAGTGATTTCGCAAAGATAATGGAAACATTTATTGATGTAGTCGAGGATACAAATGAGTTTGATGAGCCATCAGAAAATAATAAAAGTATTTTTTCACCCATGTATTCGGCACTTCGTAAGGCGAATCTAGAAAAAGATGCGTTGCATTCAATTATCTTTATCGGCGGCAGTTCAGAAAGTCCAATAGTCCAGGGCGCTATTAAGAACCATTTTGGTCGTTTTGTTGAGGCACTTGTTCCTCGTGATTTAAGAACACATGTTTCACAAGGTGCTGCTTTTCACTCTTTTGCACATCATGCTTTTGGTACTAATGTAATTCAACCGATAACAAGTGAATCAATCATGCTTGTTACAGCAAACGGGGGGCTTGAAACAATTCTTGTTTCGGGTTCCGAAGTACCAACAAAAGAACCCTACTTGTCACGATTTGTTGTACCAAGAGATGGACAATCTGTTCTTGAACTCCCAATATGCGTGAGTTCAGAAGATAAGATTCTTCATGTCGTCCAAGTAAATCCTATTAAAGGGCAATCATTCAATAAAGGACAGGAAGTTCTTCTTCAGTCGTGCATGACCGCTAATAAAATCTTGGAGGTCGAAGTAACTATTGATGGCGTCAGAACCCAATGCGAGCAACTTAATCCTTTATCTAATACAGCACTTACTGCTGAAGAATCCCAGTTTCTTCTCTCTAAACAGGTATTTAATCAAGCCGTCTTCGATGGGAAAGGGAGGCCATCTGTTGACTCGGTCATTGCCTATGGACAAGCGTTATCAGAAGCTAAAAGTTATTTAAAGGCATCTGAAATCTATGAGCAGGCAGAACTTATGGACACAAGTAGAAATCTTTCTATAGCAATATGCTATAACTATGACTGTGCTGGAAAGAAAAGTCTCGCAGAAAAGTGGTCGGAAATTTCATTCAATAGGAATGCTAGCACTGTTAGTGCATTTAATGTTGCTGTATTTAAGTACCGCTCAGGCAATAATGAAGAAGCGAGATTGTACCTTGAAAAGTCACTCAACATAGATCCAAATTATCCTGCTGCACTTGCATTTATGGGAGATGTGTTAAATGAACTTGGTCAGAGCGATATATCTTATTATCAAAAAGCAGTTACTTTGTTGAAGCGTGATTTAAAAGATCATTCAATCGATGAAGATGATTGTGCTCGACTAATTAAAGCGGCTATTGCTATTGGTGACACAGCAACTTCAGAACAGGCTAAATTATATAAAGAGAAGTTGAATCGGCAGTATGCAGTTTATAACGTAAGCGCGTAGCGCCACCATCTTAAAATATTCCATATGCACTGCTATCCTTCAGTTTTTTTCTGAGGATATCTCATGTCATTAAACGACCGGCAGTTAAAACACATTAAATTATGGCAAGCGAGTGGATTTTCGCAAACGGTTTATTGCCAAAAAAATGGACTAAATAAAAAAACGTTTTCAGGTTGGTTTAGCAATTACCAAGCGCTTTCTAAATCGACAATACCCTCATTGATTGCAATTGATGTTACACCATCCATTACAATTCCATTAAAGACAAGTGAGCCCTTGCGACTGCGTTTAGTCAATGGGCTGTTATTGGAACTGCCAAGTACCTCTTCGCCGCGCTGGCTTGCGGAGCTATTACAGTGCCTAGATTAATAACAAATCCTACTGCTATTTGGTTGGCCGTAGAGCCGGTGGATATGCGGCGCGGCATAGATGGCTTGTCGATGATTGCCAAGCAATCTTTAGGTAAAGCGCCTAGCTCCGGCGCCGCAATTGTGTTCCGTAACCGCCGTGGCAATCGTATCAAAGTGTTACTCTGGGATGGTGCTGGCGTGTGGTTGTGTCAGCGTCGCTTACATGAAGGCCATTTCGTTTGGCCAAAGT
>CAIVGC010000228.1 GCA_903905335.1 uncultured Methylococcaceae bacterium | reverse complement strand
GTTCGTTTTAGGCATTCACTTGGGCTAGAAGAGTCAGATGCAATTAAATTAAGATTAGTGCGTGCTACCGCCATAAAAAAAGCAGCGGGAATACCCTTGCCGGAGACATCAGCCATCACCAAACCCAATTTATTATTGGGCAGTTCAATAAAGTCGTAAAAATCGCCACCCATCGTCGTAGCAGGCAACATGCGGGCAGCGCCATCACAGCCCTTAGCCATTGGAAAATTGGCAGGTAAAATATCGATCTGTAAGCTTCTGGCTATTTCAAGTTCAGTATCAATATAGACGTGTGCGGCTTTCAATTGCTCTTCCACCAACCAGCGATCTGTTATGTCGGTAAGAGCACCTTGCCAAAATGTAATCTGCCCGGATTTATCGCGAATGGCTTTCGTTCTATCAAGAATATAGCGGATGTCGCCTTGGGCAGTAACCAGACGGTATTGAGATTCGAGGACATCGACGCCATTTTCAAACATACTGCGTACACCTTCCATGACACGAGGGCGATCCTCTTCATGCACAAAGTCAGGAAACCTAAAAAGACCTTGCTTGCATTCTTCAACGGAATATCCAAATTGCGTCACATTAGGAGAGGTATAGATGCGAGGTGCTCCTTCAACAGCACGCGCCATATAAAGTACCGTTGAACTTTGTGCGATACTGATATTGGCGTACTCAAATTCTTGTTCAGCCAGTTTGTGCGAGGTAATGTCAGTTAAAATAGCGCACATGCCAATAATTTGATTATCACCATCCCGAACAGGGCTTTTAATACTGGAGTAAATTCGTGCATCATTAGCTGTTTTGATCACACGCTTTTCTTCTTTTCCGGTATCCATAACCTGCTTATCAATAACATTAAATTCTTTCGAAAATTTAACATCAAATAAATAGCTTTGCTTAGGGCTTATGCTATTTTCCGCAGAAAAACCAAAGTCCTTACGAATTTTTTGATTGACAAAACTATAACGCCCTTCAGTATCTTTCAAATAAACATAACCGTCGATTTGATCAATAATAGAACTTAAACCTAAAATGATGTCTTTTAGTCGAGTTAATTCAGCGACTTTATCTGTCGGCAAGGCTTTCTCGAAGGTAGTAGTTTTCATATTATTTTGTTTCAACCAGTATCTCTCGGTAGCGGGTCTTTCCACCATTACGGGCGCTATGCGTAGCGCTTACTTGTAAGTCCTTGCCATCACTTGAAAAAAGCTCACCTTCCCGGCATGTAAATGCGAAAGCATCCCCCGTGTTTGCATCAAAAGCAAATAGAAATGCGTCATGCTTATCAAACACTTCCAGCTTAGAACCTTCAAGCACATAAAAAATATAGTCATACTTATGGGTATGGCAAGCCGTTTGCTGCCCCGGTTCTAGCAGCAACTCCCAAATAATGACTTTATCATTTTCAAAAACTATAAAAGAACCCACGCCTCCCATCATTATATCTCCACTTATTTAAGGTTATGATCTCACTGCATCAGCTGCAGCGATAGCCTCAGCTATCATTTTAGGGGCCACGGCAAAAGGCTCATTATGCACCGTTTCTTCCAGTGCACAGGTGCGTGTGCCGATAGCCAGTAGGTCTTGTGGCGAAGGATTGTTGGTGCCAATGCCACTTAGATTTGTAGGTAAACCTAAACTGCATGCAAAGCGAAACACATCATTTATGTCATGCTTGGGTGCTCCTTCCAGCACCAATTGGGGCAGCACGCGAAAAGCCAGCTTTTCGCCATGTTGATAAGCATGGGTTTGTGGTAACACGGTAAGGCCGTTATGAACCAAATGCGTAACGGCTAGGTGCTGAAAAAATAAAAAGCTTGCTCATAATTTTATCACAGAGTAGCGTAAAACCCCGTCGTTTAGGACGGGGATGTAAGCGGCTCAATTCTACTTGTTTCATAATACACGGCCTGTTAAAACTGTTCGCAGTTGCTATCAGAGGACGCTTAGGCTCGCTCTACGACGGCAACACACGGGGCT
>CAIVGC010000227.1 GCA_903905335.1 uncultured Methylococcaceae bacterium | reverse complement strand
CCTAAGTCTAACTGCGAAAAAATCGCATAAGCGCTATTTTCTTGGGAAATAGGCACGGAAGTTTCAAGCAATATTAATTTAGCGTGCTTACCAAACCAGTTTTTGTAAATCGCAGGCAAACATATTTGCCCATCTTTTTCAATCATTCACAACAGTCATCCAACTTTCTAATGGTTTGCCGAATTCCTGAGCAACTTCTTCGGTCAGATAAATAGTTTGGTAAAGTTTTTTCAATATAGTTAGGGTGTAGGTCGGGTTAGCGACAGCGTAACCCGACACAATCGTAGAGTCCTCTCTTAAGTTGGTAGCCATTAAAACTCAACTAGAACTTGCCATTATCGATTACCATTCAAAGAGTTTAAGTATGGATTATGATGTTAATGTTATGAGTTAAAAATCGTCACATTGACTTTAGAAGCGGCTTTTCTTAAATCTAAATCTAATGTGGCTAATGGCACATGATGACGTAATGCTAATTCTAAATAAGCCGCATCATAAACTGACAAATTATGAGCATTAGCTAAGGTAAATGTTTCAGCCATGGCTTTTTTTGCTGTTTGTAAGTCAACTATAAGCGGTAATTGAAGTACCAAATCTAAAAACTGGTGCATTTGCGTGCTAGTTAACCATTGACGCTTATGGGCACGCGCCACTACATTTGCTGCTTCTAAATGCCATAAATTAGGAACTAAAAAAAGAGTATCGGTGAGACGATCTAGCACTTTTTCGGCATACATTAAATCTGAATCACTGCCATCTTTAAAACACCAGCGCATAGCAACTGAATTATCCAAGACTAAACTAGGCACGTCCTTCCTCGATTAATGCCTTAATTTCTTGCTTAGATACAGTCTGCGTCACGCGAAACTTTTTAATAGCATTAATTAAGTCTTCTGCGTTTTTTATTTGTTTATTAGGTGCTTCATAAATAATAGCCAATTTCGCTTTACCTTCAGGAATTTCGTCAGGTAACACTAAATTGAGACGGTGATTTTTAGGAATATCGGTTTCTATTTCATAATAGGCTTGCATGATGGGACTCCTAAAATTATGCACTGTATGACTGTTTGGTAAGGCTTAATAATACATGTAAGGGGAATTATAAGATTAATTTAATTAACATGGCTATTAATTATCACTATTACTGGAAACTAATCCCCATGTCATTGTGCTGGTACAAATAATCACATATTTGACCAAATTGAACGAGCTAAATACCTCGTTCGATAACCAACAAGCCATTACCCAAGTACTTCTTAGATAAGTTAGATATAGACCGGAAATTGTAGATTTAGCGGCTACCCACTTAACACGGGACAAAGCGCTTGTGTAGATGTTTCAGTAGGTTGGGCTAACGGCTCTATCGTTAACCCAACATTGATGTCAAGTAGTGTGGATTGCGAAAAGTACGCAGCCAACCTACATCGCTACTTGTCCTGTCTTAAGTGGGTAGCCGATTTAACTAAAGAAAACACAATAGCTAACACAATTATTTTAGCTTCAGCGCATTCCACATTTTCAGGCGGTAGATAAACTGTACGTGTAAATTATTAAGCCTTTGATATAGTACGATACGGATACATGAGATGTTCTTTGATTGATTAAATCATCTATACAACAGTTAGTTAATGCCAAGTATCTTGCCCTTCTTGCAGTAATAAATATCCTAGGATGTTTTTAGTCAATTATGAAAAATCAACAGTGCTACAATTATCTGTAATCAATATGATAACCCAATCTTTTACAACTTTTGTTTGATATGGATAAACAAACCATCAACACCTACAACCTTGAAGCTGAACGCATAGCGCAATTGCATTCCAGCTTAACACCTAGTCGGATCTATGCCTTAATAAAAGAACACTTTACCAAGACTGGTAATACACTTGATGTGGGTTGTGGCATAGGTCGCGATACCCAATGGCTTACTCAACAAGGTTATTCAGCCCTTGGCGTTGATGCTTCTGAAGGCATGTTAAAACAAGCACAACACCTTTATCCACAAGTACGCTTTATAAATGATTCCCTACCCGATTTAAACAGCCTAAACGGCCAGACTTTTCAAAATATACTCTGTTCAGCGGTATTAATGCATCTAAACAAAGCCAGTATTGACAGCGCTTGCCTTAGACTTTTAGCCTTATTAAAACCCAGCGGACACTTAATTAT
>CAIVGC010000226.1 GCA_903905335.1 uncultured Methylococcaceae bacterium | reverse complement strand
CAAAGAACTTAAAGAATCCTCATGCGTCATCTAATCTAGGATTATTCATTCTATCAAGTTGCGTACAAGATGCTGTTTTACTCAGTTTTGCAGTAGTAAACATCAGTTAAAAAAGCGCGATGAAATCGACGGCGCGCTTTACGAGGACTGATAGAGCTAAACTTAGATTTGTTCAACTTAGACATAATGACCTTTAGCTTCATGACCAAAAAAGAACAACCAATCTGAATGATCCAACCCCAGCGTAGCATTAGGATTACCAACCAACAATTGATTCCAGCCATTGTAATCATCAATAAATGCCGTGTGATAGGCTAGCTTTTTCAGGCATTCGTCGAGATCCTTTTTTAAATCATCCCTTACCGTTACTTGAGCGCCACGCTCCCAATCTCTGCTTTTAGGTGAAAGAAATTCCATAACAATGGTTTCATCGATTTCAAGCCCATCCTGCCTGATTTTAGCCATCACTTGCTCTTTTTTCTCTTTCCACCATTTGAAGCGTTCTTGATGAAACTGCAGTTTATTGGTGGTGGCTTCTGCGATTGTTTCGATTTTATAATTAAACACCCATTCATCACGCAACATATAAACCTCCACACATTGATAATATCGAGGTTTTATTGATTAGTTTTTTCATAGTAGTTCTCAGTAATTATGTGAATGTCTTAAACGATGGTGCTACTATAAAACCTTGTTGCGACGAATCATGACTCATTAAATCTTTATTTGATTTACTCAACGAATATCATATAAACACAATAATGCCGCCCACCCAGAAGGTAAAGAAGTGAGCGCAGCACTATCCAAAGAGGCACCATACTTTACTGCCATCTCCAAAAAGTAACGGGCATGGAAAAAGGCCTCAATATAAGGACGACTGTTTTTAGACCACTCTTCATTAAACGCTAGTGAAAAAGCATTTTCCTGAATGCCTACTTGCACTAGCTGTTCAAATGCTACACAAAGATGAGTACCTGAAGGGGCTAATTGCCTTAGCGCCGAAACTATTTCATTAGTACGATGAGGTGTATGGCGATATAGCTTGTAAGAATGCGCGTAGTAGCGATATATCGCATCCTCATAAGCACGATCACTTAAGGACAGGAATAATCTTGCTAGCGCATCATGATGGCTTTTTAGATTAGCGAGCAATATTTGCTCAAGTACCTGCTTTTCGGCAGTTGTGTAAAAGCTAAGCGTGTTTATGCAGTCATGGCTCATAAGTTAGCGTTAGATTGAGTTTGTACCTAGATGCCCTTAGCCTTACCAAAAGTAATATGAATACATTTTAGTCAAAAACTCAGGTGTAATTGGAAATCCCGATTGATTACCAATGACTGAATCTATGCCACAATGGGGACACCAATACGTTTTCATACCATCATTTTCAGCTCTTAAATCAGCCTCTGTAAGGATAGCTGGACTATAAATTTCTAAGCAATAGAAACAGCCGCATAGCACAGAATCTTGCACGGAAGCTTGATTTCTTATACTGAATTTATGAGCGATTTTTAATTCATCAATAGACCATTCTGTCTTCACTGGCTCTAAATAGTCATGACTGCCATGCGAATTAGAAATAGAGCCTTCAGTCTCAGTAGTGCTGTTTTTTTTAATATCAGTCATTTTGTTCCTTGCCATCATTAATTAAATTAAATAGCCCAATAATTACAACCTTGCAACGCTCATAAAGGTGGTGGAGCTAAAACGAATCTTGTGCAATTAGTATCCGCCTCGCTAACAATTCCTTTTTTTGCCATCGCTTCAATAATCACAGCCGCTCGGTTATAACCGATTTTGAATTGTCGCTGCACACTGGAAATTGTTGCTTTACGGGTCGTTATAACAAACAGGACGACTTCATCGTATAAGACATCTTGCTCGGAATCAGTATCAAGTGTGTCTGACCCACTATCCATTTCTTTAGAAAGACCCTTTAAAATACCATCCAAAGGCAACGCACAAGCTGGTACAAAAGTTTGCATAAAATAAGCGACTTCAGGTAAGGCTGAATCATTTAGCTTTTGCTCTAATTCTCTAGCCGTGATGCTGAACTCAAGATTACCAGCACGTAATTCCGACAAACATTTTAAGTACGCTGATAAAGTATCGGCGGCTTTAATGATTTGATGATGACTTTCGGGTTGTTGCGCATCACTTAATAGTGCTTGATAAGCCGCTTGTAAAGGATCAGGCAATAGGCTGATCAATTCATCACAGGCTATGGCTTCTATTTGCCGGTAAGCGGCTGTTAATGAGCTTGAGAAATATTTGATAGGTGTAGGTAGATCGCCGGTTAAAACTTCACTGGCATCATGAAATAAAGCCGCTGTAGCAATGGCATTGGCATCCACCTGCCCCATAAAGAACTCATTGCGTATCAAGGCTAACGCATGAGCGATAACAGCGACTTCCCAACTATGTTCCATAACATTTTCAGGTTCTGCGTTACGCATCAAACCCCAGCGCTTAATCCAACGTAATCTGGATAGATAGGCATAAAATTTACTAGAAGAACTTTTGTGACTCATGAGCATACCCTTAAACTGAAACATCATCGTGGCTTAATGCTTCAAAACAACTGACTCATTTAGACCAATAGCGGTCTAGTAAGCTGTCATTTGGGCATTAATTTCTTAACGGTGATAAGCATAAAGGCATTTAGCGACGAATTATGTCGTATTCAATTATCAAAGGATGTAAAGGTTATTTCTGTCGAACAAACTTGATAACGAAAACTGGAAGCATTAATATGGCTATAAATATAGCTATATTAATAGGGGTGCATAATGAAAATCAGTACTATAGCTGAGGCAAAGAACAATTTATCTCAATTGATTTATCAACTTGAGGCAGATGAGACTATTCATCTTACCCGTCATGGTAAGCCGGTTGCTGTGATGTTATCCGAAGCCAATTATCAAAAATTGATACATAAAAATAATAGTTTGTATCAATCGATCCAGCAATGGCGTACTGAATTGAATGATGAAGTCGCCTTAACTGAAACAGAGCTTAATAATATTCGCACTAGCAGCCAAGAAAGAGTCTTTACATGGGACGAATAAGCTATTTACTGGACAGTAATATTTTGTCAGAGCCTGCGAGATTAAAGCCTAATGCCCAAGTGTTAAAACAATTTGCCAATCATGATGATTGCTATGCAACGGCGGCAATCGTTTGGCATGAACTTGTGTATGGTTGTGAATTACTTCCTGCATCGAAAAGGAAAGAACAACTTCAAGCTTATTTAGAGATGCTGTTGATGAATGGTTTAATTATTTTGCCTTATGATCAGCTCGCAGCCGATTGGTATGCAAAAGAGCGCGCAAGATTACAATTTCAAGGAAAAACCTGTGCTTATGCTGATGGCGAAATAGCGGCGATTGCCGTTAGCAACAAATTAATCTTAGTCACGCGAAATATTCAAGATTTTCAGAACTTTCAAAACCTAAGCTTACAAAATTGGTTTGATTAAACAACTGCTTGTATCAGGCACACACATTAACTATAGCTACTGATGCTTAGCCGTATTGAAATAAATACACTGTCCAGCCTACTTTACATATTGCAGAGCGGCTAAATGATGACGCTCTGCCATAGTCTCTCGTAAGCTCT
>CAIVGC010000225.1 GCA_903905335.1 uncultured Methylococcaceae bacterium | reverse complement strand
TAGCTGGATGGTTTGCGTTAAGTTGATGTAGGTGTCACATTCAAAGTTTTGAGCACCACCGCCGGATAGTGGACAGTTATAGGTAGCAACTTGTGCATCTAAACCAAAATCAAATGAATAGCCTATGGTTGCATTGACGTAGTTGGTGTCTATGGGTAAGGCTTTGCCATTGGTATCATAAGCATTGGTGGTGTGATAGTAGTTTTCTTCTATCTGTAGGGTCCAAACATCGGTTTCTAATTCTGGTGTGGTATCTAATTTGTGATTTCCTTTTCCAGTAGCGAGAGCGGGTATTAACAATAAGGGTATTATATATTTATTAACAGCTGTCATATTTGATGCAGCGTTTACTGATAACCTTGTGGATTCTTAGTTTGCCAATTCCAAGTATCATTCACCATATCATCTAAGTCTTTTTCTACTTTCCAGTTAAGTTCTGCTAAGGCTAAAGCAGGATTCGCAAAACATTCTGCTAGATCGCCGGCTCTACGTGGAGACATTTGATACGGTATGGTTTTACCGGTGACACGTTGAAAAGCATCGATGATTTCTAATACACTGTAACCTCTGCCAGCACCTAAGTTATAGGCTTTACATTCGCCCTCTGCAAAATGCTCACCATTCAATGCGGCTATGGCTTTGATATGGCCCTGGACTAGATCAACGACATGAATATAATCTCTGATGCCGGTACCATCTCGGGTGGGGTAATCGTCACCAAATACCGATAATTGCGCGAGTTTACCTATAGCGACCTGCGCAACATAAGGCAATAAATTATTAGGTATACCATTAGGATCTTCGCCTATCATGCCGCTGTCATGGGCACCTATGGGATTAAAATATCGTAATAAGGCGATTTTCCAAGGCTTTTCTACTTTATTCAGTTTGTCGCTAGCCGACAAGTCTCGCAAGATATCTTCAATCATAGCTTTAGAGCGACCATAAGGATTAATGGCGCCTAAGGGGAAATGCTCTGAGTATTGTGGACTAACAGATTCTCCATAAACCGTCGCTGATGAACTAAAAACTAGTTGCTTGACGTTGGCTGCACTCATGACTTCAGTGAGTACTAAGGTTCCGTAAACATTGTTGTGATAATAAAGCTGGGGTAGGGCGCAAGATTCACCGACGGCTTTTAAACCAGCGAAATGTATGACGGTATCCGGTGATTCTTTAGCAAAGATATCGGTGAGTGCTTGTTTGTCTCGTATGTCTGCTTGATAAAAAGTCAGTGCATTGCCGGCAAGTTGCTGGACCCGAGACAAGGACTCTACTTTACTATTAGCTAAGTTATCAACGACGACAACTTTAAAGCCTGCTTGCAATAATTCAAGACAGGCATGACTACCTATATAACCCGCGCCACCGGTCACTAACACGGTCTGAGTATTCATGAGAAAGTCCTTAGGAAGCTATTTTAAGTTTTAATAAATGCACGCGTCGATTATCGGCGCGTATCACTTCAAAGCGTAGTTTATCAATGACGAGACTTTCACCTTTTTTAGGCATGTGTTCAAGTTGATTGACCAAGAAGCCGCCAATGGTATCGTATTCGTCAGTTGCCAATTGCGTAGAAAAATGGTCATCGAATTCATCGATGGGCATTAAGGCTTTAATGACAAACTCATTGATGTTGCGCTGAAACACATAACCCTCATCGTCATGGTCATCATGTTCATCTTCGATTTCACCGACGATTTCTTCTAACACATCTTCAATGGTGACTAAGCCTGCTGCTTGTCCATATTCATCAACGACGATGGCCATGTGGTTACCATTGGTACGTAATTCTTGTAGCAAGACATTTAAGCGCTTACTTTCTGGAACCACGCTAACGGGGCGCATGAGATCTTTAACCGTCATGGTTTTATTTTGTAACACATGTGCCAGTAAATCTTTGGCCAGCAATACTCCGACCACTTTACTGCGATCACCGTCGATGACCGGATAACGAGAATGACAAAATTCAATCACTAATGGGAAGATAGATTCTAATTCTGCTTCTTGAGGCAGTACTACCATTTGTACACGAGGGATCATAATATCCCGTACACGCATTTGTGATACTTGCAACACGCCTTCAATCATGGATAAGGCATCAGTATCTAGCAATTTATTTTTGCGAGCTTCTCGTAAAACACCAAGAAGATCATCCAAATCATGCGGCTCCCCAGAAAACAGTTGGCTAATTCTTTCTATCCAGCGCTTTCGGGGGGCGTTGCTACTCGGAGGTTGGTCGTCGCTCATGCGTTATTATCCTGTTGGTATGGGTTTGCTATCGTTAAGGTGTTCAAAATGGCTATTTCTTTACTTTCCATGAATTCGGCTTCGTCTTCTTCAATATGATCATAGCCTAGTAAGTGCAGGACGCCATGAATAATAATATGTGCCCAGTGATCCGCCAAAACTTTTTGTTGAGCTAGGGCTTCTCTTTCAAGAACCGGCGCACAGATCACTAAATCACCCAGTAAATCCAATTCAATGCCTTCGGGTATTTCAACCGGGAAGCTTAAAATGTTGGTAGGGCCTGACTTATGGCGATATTGCTGATTAAGTTCAGCACTTTCTTGTTCATCGACTATACGAATTACGATTTCAGTGTCTGAGGGATGATCTTGTAAGGCTGCATCAACCCAGTGTTGTATTTGTTGTTCATCTGGCAAATTGTTAGCCTGATAAATGTTTTGAATTTCGATATAGTTCATGGTTTATTTAGGTGCAATCGTATTACAGTTTTCCGTAAGTGGTTGCCGAATTGACCACAAAAAACAATCAACCAGCTGATATCAGCTGGAAGTAGAATAAGATCTTGTGAATTCATGGGCATTAATTAGTTTTCAATATTAATCTTAGCTACGCTAGTTTCGATCATACGACCACGTAAGGAATTCGGTAGTGATTCGGTAATATAGACATCAACAAATTGACCCGCTAAGCGAGGATGGCCAATAAAGTTAACGACTCGGTTATTTTCTGTTCTGCCTTGCATTTGCAAAGGATTCTTTTTAGATTGACCTTCAACTAAGACCGTTTGTACTGTGTCTATCATGCTTTCTGAAATAGCGGTTGCCATTTCATTAATGCGCTGTTGGAAACGTTCTAAGCGCAGCTTTTTAACCTCAGCAGGGACATTGTCGGGTAAATCAGCAGCGGGTGTTCCAGGTCGCGCACTATAAACAAAGCTAAAGGATAAATCGAAACCGATTTCTGTAGCAAAGGCTAAAGTTTCTTCAAATTCTTCGTCGGTTTCACCCGGAAAGCCAATGATGAAATCGGAAGATAAACAAATATTGGGTCGTACTAGGCGTAATTTACGAATAATTTCTCGGTAGTCTTCACGAGTATGTCCGCGCTTCATCATTTTTAAAATATGATCGCTGCCGCTTTGTACGGGTAAATGCAAATGATCAACCAACTGAGGAATTTCAGCAAAGGCTTCTATTAAACTATCAGTAAATTCCATAGGATGAGAGGTGGTGAATCGCAATCTATCGATGCCTTCAATTGCAGCCACATAATGTAGTAACAAAGAAAAGTCTGCAATATCACCATCGTCCATTAAGCCACGATAAGCATTAACATTTTGTCCTAATAAATTGATTTCGCGCACACCCTGCTTGGCTAAGATCGTAATTTCGGCAACCACATCATTTAGCGGCCGGCTAATTTCTTCACCGCGCGTATAAGGCACTACACAGAAAGTACAATATTTACTACAGCCTTCCATGATTGAAACAAAAGCTTTAGGACCTTCGGCACGAGGCTCTGGTAAAGAGTCAAACTTTTCAATTTCAGGGAACGAGACATCAATAACAGGTTTGTGTTGATTACGCACTTGGTCTAACAATTGTGGCAAACGATGCAAGGTTTGTGGTCCAAAGACCATATCCACAAACGGCGCGCGCTTTTGAATAGCGGCGCCCTCTTGACTAGCTACACAACCACCAACGCCGATAATGACATCAGGGCGTTTGTCTTTGATTTTTCGCCATTTTCCGAGTGCTGAGAATACTTTTTCTTGGGCTTTTTCGCGTATGGAGCAGGTGTTAAGTAGTAAAACATCCGCTAATTTTGGATCATCGATCAATTCAAAACCATGCGAAGCTTGAAGTACATCACGCATTTTGTCAGAGTCGTATTCATTCATCTGACAGCCATTGGTTTGAATATAAAGTTTTTGTGCCATATCTTGTCTGGGGTACTCTTGGAATTAACTAGTTGATTAAGTAGATTAAAGGCTATGAAGGCATGCTGTAAAATACAACATGGTGATCTTAAATAACAGTGTCACTTAATTTATGTCGGCCATTATAACCTGAACATTGAATAAACCAGCAATATGTCTATGTTTTAGCAAGGCAAAGGCATTAAAGCGATTATGATTAACTGATGTTACGCAGTAACGTTGTTTTAGTCTCGTTTGCCGCGCCGAGCACCGCAGGTTTTGTTAGGATTAGTCCGAAGGGGCGCGGCATGGATGCCGCGCGTCGGTAGGAGGGCAGGACGCCCTCTCTACCGACCCCTAACAAAACCGAGGAGCGCAGGAAGAAGCGACAATCGAGCCGCCTTTTCTTTGGATACTTTCTTTTGGCGGAGCAAAAGAAAGTATCTCGCCTTCGGGTGCGAATACCCGATTGAATAAATCGTCGCAATAGCGATCTCATTATTTTTTTATAAATCGTTGTGACTGCGTAACATCAGTGATTAAATTAAGTTTCATATTTTTATGTTTTCATTAGCACTAGTGCTATTTGATTTTAATTTTGGGTGGAAGGGCATTATTAATTTACGCAACTCCGCAAAAAACAATATCGATAGAGCAACCGATGATGCGATTAACCAATCTGTCAATGTCAATGCTGTGGTATGAAACAGTATTTGTGCAGGCGGCCAATGAATAACTACGATTTGTAATAGCAACACTAAAGTAATTGCCAAGCACAGTATTTTGTTGCTGAAGAGATCTCGGTTAAAGACGCTGGTTTTTTCAGATCGCGCATTAAAAACATTAATGACCTGAAACAATACAAAAGTAGTAAAGGCCAGTGAGGTGGCATGGAGATGATCTCCTGTTTGTAAACCAAAGTATAAAACGCCCAAAGTACCTATGGCCATGATGATTCCATAGCTTAATAAATTAGCTAAACGAGGCCATGAAAGTATACGTTCGTTATGATCTCGAGGCGCTGCCAGCATGCTCTCTGTGTGAGCTGGATCTACGCCCAGAGACAGGGCAGGCGGCCCATTCATGATAATATTTATCCACAGTAGTTGTATGGCAGTAAAAGGAACGGGCAATCCCAGTAAAGGCGCTAAAGCAACGGTGAGTATTGCACCTATATTAGTTGAAAGCTGAAAGCGAACAAATTTAACAATATTGTCGTAAACATTTCGACCTTCTTTGACAGCCTTAACGATGGTTGTGAAATTATCATCGGTTAATATGATCGT
>CAIVGC010000224.1 GCA_903905335.1 uncultured Methylococcaceae bacterium | reverse complement strand
TCGCACCCGAAGGCGAGATACTTTCTTTTGCGCAGCCTTTAGAAAGTATCCAAAGAAAAGGCGGCTCGATTGCCGCTGCTTCCTGCGCTCCTCGGTTTTGTCGGGGTTCGGTAGAGAGGGCTTCCTGCCCTCCTACCGACGCGCGGCATCCATGCCGCGCCCCTTCGGGCTAATCCCGATAAAACCTGCGGTGCTCAGCGCGGCAAACGAGAATAAAACAACGTTACTGCGTAACATTAGTTAGTGACCTAAGCTTCTATTTTATATTTTTTTCGTTTACGCCAAAAGGTTGCTCGGCTCATTCCGGCATACTGTGCGGCTGCTTCTAAATGCCCACCAGACATCTCCAAGGCTTCTAGTATAAGTTCTGCTTCATTGTTTTTTTTAAGGCGTTTGATTGGCAAGAGCGATTCATTTGTTAATGAAATTAAGGTCTCACGAAATTCCGGTGGTAAATCTTCCACACGTAACTCATTACCACGACCTACAGCATAGGCATATTCGATGACATTGTTTAATTCACGTACATTGCCTGGCCATTGATAATCTAACAAGCAGCGCATAGCATCTGGGGTGATACTGTCAATATGACGGCGACTGTGTAGATTATGTTTATTAATACGGTGCCAAAGTAGTAAATTGACATCCAAACGTCGATCTCTGAGTGGCGGCAGATACACCGGCACGACTCGTAAGCGATACATCAAATCCTCTCTAAAGCGACCGGCTTTTACTTCTTCACGTAAGGAGCGGTGGGTAGCGGCGATAATGCGTACATCGACCTTAACCGCTTCGTGGCCACCTACGGGTATAAAGCTTTGCTCTTGAAGGACTCTCAGTAACTTTGATTGCAATTCCAGCGGCAGTTCGGCGACTTCATCAAGGAAGAGGGTGCCGCCATTGGCACGTTGAAATAAGCCGGCATGATTATTTATTGCACCAGTAAAAGCACCTTTAACATGGCCAAATAATTCGCTTTCCAATAAGTTTGGGGTAAGCGCTGCACAGTTGATAGCTAGAAAGTGCTGGTCGTGGCGTAGGCTTTCTAAATGTAAGGCCTGAGCTACTAACTCTTTGCCTGTGCCTGATTCTCCACGAATAAGCACGGTTGCTTCGGTTTCAGAGACATTGCGTATGAGCTTGATGGCTTCCTGCATGATAGGGTCTTGCGTCAAAAGACCATGAAAGCTAGTGATATCTTTATGTTCGCCGATGATGGGGTTAACTGTGTTTTGTGGCTGTAGGAATTCTAGTGCGCCTGCATACTGGCCTTTAGCATCAATAAAAGTGTGCACAGATCGATAGCAGTTTATAGACTCGCCATCTTTTTTAAGTAGAGTAACTGGTTGCACTTTAGTAGCGGTGTGATGAGGTAAATGACAAGAATTTGAAGGGGCATCATTGTTAAATATTTCAGAACAATGTTTATCAAGCACTTCAGGTGCTGACCAACCTAATAGCTTTTCTGCGCCTTTACTCCAATAGAGTATAGTGTCGCTAAGGTCGACGGCAAAAACTGCACCGATACCAATTAGATCAGTGAGTGCATCGATAACTTGATCAGGGCCTTGTAGCGTTAACCAGTACTTAAAAGAAGGTGATGCTTGGCTCATGATAAAAAAGGCTGCTATGTTTCATTGTGTTGCATAGCGTATCACAGAGGCTACATTAGATCGAATATCCCACTCAAAACGCCTCATAGATTTGGCAGTTGTATTACAACGCATTTAATATTTATCATATAGCTTCTGATATTTTAGAAGAGAAAAACTATATTGTGCCTACGCCAAGACATAGGCACGATGGAAGTGGATTTGCGTTATACACTGACACCTTTGTTTAAATTAGGTTAAATTGACGTTGCCGCCTTTGCTCAATGATATTGCCATGCTGTAACTCCTAATCGGGTGATAGTGAATAGAATTAAATATTAATTCCGTACTGATGTGCTAAGGCCGCTAAGCCGCCAATAAAGCCTTGACCTACTGCTTTGAATTTCCATTCACCCGTATGTCTGTAAATTTCTCCGAAAATCATGGCTGTTTCAACAGAGGCATCTTCACTCAAGTCATACCTAGCCACTTCATTGCTAGAATCTTTATTAACGATACGTACATAAGCGTGATTAACTTGACCGAAATTTTGTTTTCTTGCGTCTGCATCATGAATCGTCACACAAAAAACGACTTTTTGTATGTCGGCAGGAATTTTATCTAACAATACAATAATAGATTCATCATCACCATCGCCTGCACCGGTACGATTATCGCCAGTATGTTCAATAGCACCGCAAGTAGACTTAGTTTGATTGTAGAAAATAAAATCACTGTCAGATCTAACTTTACCATCGTCTTTAACCATAAAAGCACTGGCATCTAAATCAAAATCTGCGCCATCGGTAGGTCTTGCATCCCAGCCTAAACCCACAATCAAGTTTTTTAGGCTAGGATCAGTTTTTGATAAACTGAGGTTGCCACCTTTATTTAAGGAAATACTCATAGCTAATCTCTGTATAGCGTTAATGTCAATAGATTATGGGTTTACTATCCACCTAAATATTTAAGCAAACAGAAAAGCTAATAATCCAATAATGAGGATTACGCCTATCGGACGTTAACGGCTGAAGTAGCTTAGATGGGCGTAAAATAATAGTTGAAATTATGCTGTTAATTAAAAACAATATCTTACAAAGCGAAATTATTAATAGTCAATAGAGGTAGCATAAGATCAGTCGATATAATAACCGCTAAAACAGGGATTGCCTAGTTAGTGTCTTATCAGAAATAGCTAAGGCTTATGTGGCGCGAGGAGTTGATATACATAGGTTTTCATGAAAATTGCTCAGATGACTTATGGGGCTATCTGAAATATGATTCTTGAGTGCGGAATATCTGCCAAAGAGATGGTTGTACTCTAAATTTAATTAGTGGCTTGTAAGCAGTGGTATGCACAGTTAAAAGCATCGGGTGGGAGATAATATTAAATCTTTGGTGTTTTGTTAGGTTTTGGATAGATGCTGATTTGTACGCTATATTATTAGTGGATATTACTTTTTGGACATATTAAAAATTTTCTTACAGTTATCTCTGCTGTGTTAGTAACCTCTAAGATTTGGTAAAAATAACTTATTAACGGCTAGAGACAGAGTGTAACAAAAACTTATTTGACCTACGATCTGAAAGTTTATCTTTAAAAGCCCTGCGATCTGAGGATCTACAATCTTTGAACCTACAATCTAATTGTTCAAAATTGAAAATCCTACGATTCATAGATCTCCGTTCTGATGATCTACGATCTGCAGACAGTTTTAGAAAACTGTCATTTATTAATCTTTTCTGTTCTTGAGTTTTTGATTGATCTTGGATTGTTCGGATTTTCTCAAAGTTACGTTCGCATAAGGTAATCCTGTTTGTTAGATCAAGAGTAATATCCGTTTTTTTAAATATTACAATAAGTCTATTTTTTAGGAGTCTATTTTTAAAAATAATCATTATAAAGATACCTTTCATGATGCTTTAAACGCCTATCAGTTGGTGTGCTGTAATTCACCAAAAAGCTTATTTAAGAAAAACGAAGCGCATCATTAGTGTTATACGAATGATGCGCTTCCTTCCAAATCATCTATGTCATAGGGTTTGGTTGGCTGCCTAAAATCTCATTCCGATGTTGTAGGAGAGATATTAAGTCCAATCCATAAATCTACAAGGTTATTTAGAAATCAAAGGCAGTTTAGATCCTATAGCAACATCTCCTACGCCTTGTAAGAAGGTTTCAATTTGCAGGGCACGTGCTCCAATTGATTTTGTAGTCGCTTTTGCTACTGCTGCATAATAATTTGCATCAAGTGCAATACGTTGTTTACGAAATTCAATGGTACGTTTTGCAATATCGCCAGCCTTAGCATCTGTCATGTTATCAATATTGCTTAAATAGTCAGTAATCGTCGCTAGACGCTTGTTATTTAAAGCCACCAATTTGGCGTTAAAAACATAGTACACATCCAAAAACTTTTTTTCTTGCGTCGGATCTAACCCTAACGCCTTCTTGACGAATGCCTCTTTATCCATTTCCAAGGCAAAACGAAACATTTGAAATTCATTGCTATTAGGCGCTGCTGTAGTCGAAGTCTCCGGTGCGGGCGTTGTTTCAGCTTGAGCAATAGCAGTAAAACCAAGGCTTGCAACAGCAAGAAGGGTAGCTAACTTTTTTAATTTCATAAATAGTCCTATATTCCTAATGTATAAACACGAATTTGCATTGTAACGTAATTTATGTGACGAGATAGTGAAAATCATTTAACTATAATGAGTTGTTTATGTGCCTCTTAATCCCACAACTTGCTTAGGAAGCGAATTTCGTAACCTAAACATAGGTCAGCAAAGAAATATTGCGTTGAGGATAATACTATAGATTCAATCTAGCCCCTTCTGAATTTTTCGTACAGTAGTTTATTAGGTCTGGAAATAGCATAGAGGCGCTTAGTATTTTAATAAAACGGTATTATCTATTTATTAGATAGTGGTTTCTAATAATACCGTTTTATTAAAATAAGTAATGCCCTTAAGCTATATCCAAGCCTAGCAAGCTATTGTGATGTAGTTTGCAATAAGTGATTAATCATGTGTGTCTCCTGTAAACAGGGATTGTTATTTGTGCGGGCTTAGGCCCGCTTTTTTTTAACAGCGAGAAAGATTTGGTTTATTAACCTTCATTATCAGGCAATCACATACTCAGTTAGTTTCCAACAGTACCCTTCTTATATCTTTGAGGAATAAGCTATGCCATTGCAAAATTTAGCTGATTATTTTAATGATCGCTTCGGTCAGGAGCATCACTCAAGCTTTCGACCCTTTTTACTCGAAAATGAAGTTATTAGCACTCTGTTTGGTCAGATAAAAATCAGTAGTCTTTTTTTACCCATACGTCATGCAAAAAAGCCTAATGAGATTACCGGTCATGCAGGAAAACTTAAGGTTTCTACTCATGAAGTTCAATATCTGTATTCAGATGAGATAGAAAACTTACTCAGTAACCGTCCGCATCATGATAATAATTTTGAATCAATTATTGATTTTGATCGCTTATCGCGCACCACTCACATGCTTAATTATTTACCGCTAGCCCATTTGCAAGGTGCCTTGTTTCTTGAGGTTGATCCTCGTCACATTTTAGGCATTAAAAAGGATCACGGTGCTTATTTTGAAGATGTTATTAATCATTGCGGCTTAGAAACTAAAAATATTGTGATTACGATGGCGGTTAGTAGTCCCTATGCCAAGTATTATCCAGCCTTAATTGCTGGCCTCATTAATTATCGAGTGCGGGGCTATAAAATTGCGCTTAAATTTGATTATGTCGCTCAAGAAGAGCAGTCGTTTGACTTAATCACTCAACTTACACCGAATTATGTTAGTTTATCGGCAAGGTCTTTTGACCAATTGCATGATGTTAGTTTGCCAGATAAATTGCGTCATTTAAATACTCGAGTAGCAATTGCCGGCGGGCAAAGTATTCTTTTGCAAGTGGATCAACAAAGTTTAGCGCTACTAGCTGAAGAGACTGGCTTTAATTTTGTGCAAGGTGCTTATTATGAAAGCCTTGCTATCAAAGAAGCAGCCTAAGAGGCTGTGTACACATAAGACAACCCAAATAGCTTAATTAGGAGCTCAACCATGCTGATCGGACTACCTAAAGAAATCAAAGATAATGAGTATCGTGTTGGCTTAACGCCCGATACGGTCAAGATTCTTACCCGTAGCGGTCATCAAGTTCTGGTGCAGAGCGGTGCTGGTTTAGGTAGTTCTTTGTTGGATGAAGAATATCAAACGGCCGGCGCTCACCTTGTAAATGACGCAGACACTGCTTGGTCTGCAGATTTGGTGGTTAAGGTCAAAGAGCCAATTGCCTCGGAATATCAATTCCTACGTCCAGACTTATTATTGTTTACCTACTTGCATTTGGCCTCAGACAGACCGCTAACTGACGCGCTATTAGCGAGCAAAACGACCGGCATTGCCTATGAAACAGTACAAACCCTAGAGGGTGACCTTCCACTATTGATACCCATGAGTGAGGTTGCAGGACGCATGGCCACTCAGGTAGGTGCACATTATTTACAAAAATCATACGGTGGTCGCGGCGTATTGTTGGGCGGCATCCCGGGTGTTGCTCCGGCTAATGTACTTATTTTGGGTGCTGGTATCGTTGGTAGCAATGCCGCGCGTATCGCTGTGGGTCTTGGCGCACAGGTTACCGTGTTAGATATCAGTCATGCGCGCTTAAAATATCTGGATGATATTTATCAAGGACGTTTACAAACAAGATTTAGTAATGAAGCGAGCATTGAAGAACTCATCCAAAACACCGATCTAGTCATAGGTGCAATATTAATTCCAGGTGGACGTGCGCCTAGTTTGATTACCCGTAAAATGTTACCGACCATGCGTAAGGGCTCGGTTATCGTGGATGTGGCGGTCGATCAAGGTGGCTGCGTTGAAACTACACGCCCCACCACTCACAGTCAGCCAACGTATGAAATAGACGGTGTTGTGCATTACTGCGTCGCTAACATGCCGGGTGCGGTACCACGTACCAGTACTTTTGCGCTTAACAATCAAACCGCCGCCTATGTTTTGAGTCTAGCCAATGATGGCTTAAACTCGATACGTAAGGATTTGGCGTTACAGCACGGACTTAACACCTATCAGGGGGCTATAACTCATCCAGCTGTGGCCAAGGCCTTTGCTTTAGCTTATAGCGAGCCGTTTCGGCCTTAGCTTAAAGTTCTTTGATAACTAGAGCAGAGATAAAAATATTTGGCGTCGATTAGTTCTGATAAACATCAAATTAATAGCATCGAATTATGTTGAGTATGAACATTTATGCTTTGTATTCGATATTATCGATTTATTAAATAGTGATCTCTAATAATAGCGTTTGATTAAAACAATTATTGCCCTTAAGTTATAAGAAAACTCAGTAAACTAGTGGTAGTTTGCTATATATGATGGGTCATAGGTTTTTTCTTAATATTCACTTAATATATTTTTGTTCTAATCATTAATGTCAATTCTGTAATGAGGAGAGGGTCATGTTAAATGAACTTAAATCGTCAATAACTTTACTTGAATACTATCTTACCTGGCTAATAAAGCTGTCGTCAGGAAGCTTGGCATCCTATAGCCTGATTATATTCTTTGCGTTCTTAGTCGTTTTAGAGCTCAATTCTCCTAGAGAGAAGCTGAGCATTACTCAGATGAAGTCATCCTATCAGGCGAACATTAAGCTATTTATTTTTAATAGCGTAGTCATTTCGCTATTGTCTATTCCCTCACTGCTACTGTTAGCTAATGATTATGCGGATAAGGGGCTGCTCAACGTTATCTCGAACCCCATAGAGAAAGCCGTCATTTCATTTCTGGCAATGGACTTGATGTTGTATTGCTTGCATAAAGCTTGTCACAGCATTGATTGCTTATGGATGCTGCACAAAGTGCATCACAACGATCCTTATTTAAATGTAACTACGGCTTTCCGACTGCATTTTTTCGAAATATTACTCATTACCAGTATGAAGGTTTTGCTGGTACTGGTGTTAGGTATAAAAGTAACATGGCTACTTGCAATCGAGGTCGTTATTACTTTTTTTATCATGCTGCATCACAGCAATATTTCTTTGCTGGCTGAGAAATACTTAGGCTGGATCATCATCACTCCGTATTTACATCGTGTGCACCATTCGACTTTACGTAATGAACATGATCGTAATTATGGCGCCGTTTTGTCATTATGGGATCGTCTATTTGGGACTCTAACCGAGCTAAAGCCTAAGGAAGTTGGTGTGGAAGGCTATATATCGCAAGACCTTATCGACCTGATAAGTTGCGGTTTGACGATAAGAGACAAAAAATCAACCAGTCAAACTGCCAACCTGGATCAAATGATTGCTGAAGCCGCTTATTACAAAGCTGAAAAGCGCGGCTTTTATCCAGGCCAAGACCTTCAAGATTGGTTAGACGCAAAAAGAGAAATAATGGGCTAGATTTATCGCAAGGGACAAGTAATAACTGATTTTACGCAGCCATTCAGCGGTTTATAAAAAACAAATAATGAGATCGCTATCGCGACGATGTGTTAATCGGGTAATCGCTCCCGAAAGCGAGATACTTTCTTTTGCGCAGCCTTTAGAAAGTATCAAAAGAAAAGGCGGCTCGATTGCCGCTGCTTCCTGTGTAACATCAGGCCTCGACTCCCCAAAAAGCGCGGAAAAATGGTGTAATTGCGCTCATAAAACTACTTTTATTTTCAATTAGTTGAAATGAGCGCATTGAGAGTTACTTTGTGTCGGCACAAAGCTGTACCCGACACAAAGTAACTTAACTAAAAATCCTTAGCACTTTGAATGCGTCTGACTGTAGCCTTATTAAGGCGTACAGTTAACCACCACCTCATTGCTATAGTGACCTACCTCTTTGTCTTTCAAGACATAAGTGGCAGAGTATTGACGTAACTCAGGTTTGCCTGCTTGTAATAAAGGCCGCGCATCCACAAAAGGCGACAGAGTGGCTCGAGTAAGCAACACCCAATCCGCATCATTATCACGCTTGCTGTAAATATTGATGCCATCACTATTATATTTACTAAAACTTAAGATAACCACACCATCGGTCTGATCAATGCCAGTCAATTCAGGCCGAGAGGTGCTTAAGTCATGACTATCTTTTACTCCGACAATACCTAATTGAGCGCCTAGACCGTCACTATAAGTGGCGCGTGCTTTAATGCGGCGTGCTTCTGCCCTGATTAAATTAACGATATGATTGCGACTATCATTTTTATCGGCTGTCGTCTGTTTAGCTTGTGCTGCGGCATCATTAAGATGCTCAATCTTAGTGTGAAAGTCCGCTTTAGCGGCTGTCAACGCTGCCAGATCAACGGCAGCGATTTCATTATCAGTACTGATTTGAGTTATAAAATGATCAACCCAAACCAATAAATCGTTATCGGACGTTGGTACAAAATCAGACATAGTAAATTCCTTAATTGAGTTAATAAACGTGTATAAAAAAAACGGCCGTTGATTACGTTGTGCTTTTAAGCCTTAGCTAGACCGTCTATTAGGATGTAGCATTTCTTAATGGCTATTTAGAATGCGTCGCTTAGGCTTTTGGAACGGTTTCAGTCGACTTTAAAACCCTCTACGGCCCCTAATGGAAGTCTCATGCTTGTCCTCAACGAGTGCATGACTGTTCATAGAACTATCAAGCCTGTATAAGAAACGACCATGGCCGTGTTATACATTAAAAAACCAGCTCGTAGCCCTTCCATTAGCAGTCATAGACGTTCCATTAGCCGGCATGAGCGTTCCAAAAGTCGGCGTGAGTCTTCCAGTAAATGACCTGGTTTTGCTTTGCAATGAACAGAACGGTTTT
>CAIVGC010000223.1 GCA_903905335.1 uncultured Methylococcaceae bacterium | reverse complement strand
GATATTTATTCTTATCTATCCGCACAACAACAGGCACAGCATAGCTACACACTGGGACATAACTGGCGTTCACATCCTCAGTTAGTCACCGCCGTCAATCGCTTATTTAAACGAGAACACGCCTTTTTACTGGCTGATTTAAGCTTTAATGAAGTGCAGGCGGCTAAAACTTCAGCAGATGGCGAGATACAGCAGAATGGACAGACTCTTGCTCCTATGATGCTTTGGCAGTTAGCTCAAAGTGACACTAAGGCAGGTTTTTGGACTGCGGGTAAGGCGGCAGAGCAAATCAGTGTTGCGGTCATTAATGAAGTGGTTGCTCTTTTAAGCGATGGTTATCGTTTGCAGCCTGCTAATAGACTGTTACTCGCTAAAGATATCGCTATTTTGGTAAGAACCAATGCCCAAGCTCGAGAATATCAAGCTGCTTTGCGTGCAGTGGGCGTGCCTTCGGTATTGAATAATACTGAGTCAGTTTTCGCCTCTCAAGAAGCTTCCGATTTATATGCTCTCTTACAGGCGGTAGCCCATCCTGGCGATAGCGGTTTTCTTAAGCAAGCCTTGACTTTAAATTGGTTTGCACTTGATGGGGCTGCACTATATCAAATCATTAATGATGAACTTGCCTTAGACGGATGGTTGTCACGCTTTGCCAGCTATTATCAGCTATGGCAAAAAGCCGGACTTATGGCCATGATGCAGCAGTTGCTAGCACAAGAAGCCATTAGGCCTAAGCTTGCTACAGGGTCATTGGCTGAAAGGCGCTTGACCAATATCCATCAACTGATTGAATTACTACAGCAAGCGGCTGTTGATGAACATCTAGGCATTAATAAAACCCTAGACTGGTTGCGAACGGCCATGACCCAAGAGAGTGCTTCAGAAGCTCAGCAGTTACGTTTAGAAAGTGATGAAGATGCGGTGAAAATTGTCACTATGCATCGCTCTAAGGGCTTGGAATATTCAGTCGTGTTCTGTCCTTGTTTATGGCAGCGTAGTGATCGGTTGAAGAGTGAAAAAAGCTTGATCCAATGTCATGTTGATGGGCAGATGATTGTCGATTTGGGTTCAGAGGATTTTGAACAGCATAGGGTGCAGGCTTTAGCAGAGGAATTAGCTGAAGATTGCCGCATGTTTTATGTGGCGGTCACGCGAGCTAAATATCGTTGCTATGTGGTTTGGGCGGATCAACGCTCTGAAAATCGCGCGAATGAATCTGCTATGGCTTGGTTATTGGAGCTAGCAGAGCAAGACTACGATGGACAGCAAACGCTCTTAGAAGGCTTGGTTGACGCTAATCCATTAAGCTTTAGTTATCAGTGTTTACAGACAACGGATGTGCCGATTAGAGTTTGGCAGCATGAGCTTTCGGTGTCGATGCCGCTTACAGCCAGAGAACGTAAACGCTCTTTATATACTCGCTGGCAAATGAGCAGCTATACGGCCTTATCGGCCTTAAGTCAGCATGATGCGCCTGAGTGGCCTGAAGACAAGGCTAGAGAGCCGCAGCTTATTGTTACTGAAGCTGAAACTATTTTGATCGATGCAGCACTGTCTTTACCTAGGGGAACAGTAACGGGTAATGTAGTTCATGACTTGTTAGAAAACTGTAGCTTTAGTGATTTGGCAGAGCTTAAGGATATTACTGTAGCACAGGATAAAGCCTGTCAACGCTATGGCTTAAGTTTAGAGCAGCCCGAGCAGTTAGCGGTCTTGTTACAAGCGGTGGTCACTACACCTTTAGCTGAGCAAGATCAGGATTTTTGTTTGAAGAACTTAGAGCCCAATAAGATCTTAAAGGAAATGCCCTTTTATTTAGCGATGCAAACCATGGATGCCAATCAAATCAATGTGATTTTACAAGATACGGCCGTTTATCAAAGTTTAGATAGTAAGGTGATGTGTGGTTATTTAACCGGCTTTATCGATCTTATTTGTGAGCATAAAGGGCTGTATTATTTACTGGATTACAAAACGACTAGTTTGCCAGATTATCAACCTGAACAACTGGCTCAGGCTATGTATGCGCACAACTATGGTTTGCAATATTGGTTATACACGGTAGTTTTGCATCGTTATTTACAACAGCGATTACCCGATTATAACTATGAAAGCCATTTCGGTGGCGTGCGTTATTTATTTGTGCGAGGTATGCGACCTGAAGTCGCTATGAGTGGCGTATATCAAGACCGTCCCGATGTTACTAAGGTTAAAGCCTTGGCGGACTTGTTTGCGGACGTTTGAATTAGTAGGATGGGCAGAGGCGATAGCCGAAACCCATCACAAAGGTAGTCACAGTTAAGTAGGGACAAGTCGCGACCTGTCCCTACGGTGTTTCAAAACCTGTAGGCCGCAATCTGTAAGGTGCAATAGGCAACGCTTCGTACCCTACGAACTAGAAAACTTCTTGATTAGTGACAGCATTTATGGATTTCCAAGTAATAAAAGACAGTGTTCAATCATCCCCCGCTTTTGTGTTGGATGCCGACGCCGTCATTGATGTTTTAGCAGGATTAACGTCTTTACGTGAGCAATGTGGTGTTCAGGTGTTATATGCACTTAAAGCTTTGCCGCTCTCTAACGTTCTGGAGTTAGCTAAACCTTATGTGGATGGCTTTTCAGTGAGTTCTTTATTTGAGGCTAGATTAGCTCATGAGCATTTATTAGGTGCTGGTAGTATTCATTTAACAACGCCGGGTATAAAAGCAGATGAATGGCAGGATATTGTGCGTTACAGCACGCATATTAGTTTCAATTCATTAACGCAATATCAAGGCTTTTCTGATAAAGACACAACTGGGCTGTCTTTAGGTTTAAGAGTTAATCCTAAGCTGTCATTTCTTAATGATGAGCGTTTTGATCCTTGTCGTAGCCATTCAAAGTTAGGTGTTTCTATCGATGAGTTATGGCAGGCAGCTGATTTTGATCGGATTAAAGGCTTGCATATTCATAATGTTTTTTCAGC
This sequence comes from uncultured Methylococcaceae bacterium, assembly GCA_903905335.1. Taxonomy (GTDB): domain Bacteria; phylum Pseudomonadota; class Gammaproteobacteria; order Methylococcales; family Methylomonadaceae; genus Methylobacter_C. The sequence goes on along the minus strand of CAIVGC010000223.1, from coordinate 257 downwards.
CACCGAATACATGCCCTTACTTAATACTATAGCAAAGTTGCGTAGCTATTTTGGTAAAGACCTCGCTAAGCTTGAGTGGTTGAATTTGGGCGGCGGCTATTTGTTTGAGCGCATTAAAGATCATAGGCCGTTTGTGGCAGCAATCAATAAACTCAAGGCTGATTATCAGCTTGAGGTTTATATTGAGCCCGGTAAAGGTGTAGTCGGTCATACAGGACATTTAGTGACTACCGTTATCGATAGTTTTGTTAGCGATG
>CAIVGC010000222.1 GCA_903905335.1 uncultured Methylococcaceae bacterium | reverse complement strand
TCAATCTTAATATGGATACTGAATAGCGTCGCTTTTGAGTTTATGGCAACATAAATAAGTAGATAGATCACAAACAACATGAGCCAAGATAACCGAATACTCTTCGCAGGTGATCCACACGGAAACTTTAAGCCGTTGATTGCGGCTGTACATAAATATCAGCCTACAGATGTTGTTTTGTTGGGAGATTATGATTTAGAAACACCTTTAGAAAACTATTTAAAGGATATTTTAGGATTAACTAATATCTGGTGGATTGCTGGCAATCATGATTTTGAGTCGCCTGAAAAGCATAATAATCTCTTTAATTCAGGATTAGCTGATAAAAATTTGCATTTAAAAGTAACAGAAATAGCGGGACTTAGAGTCGTTGGCTTAGGTGGCATTTTTCTAGGTAGAGTATGGTATCCGCCACAACAGCCAAAATGGTTGGGTAAGGAACATTATATTAATAATCAGCCGGTTAAGGTGCAGCAATCTGAGATGCCCTTAAAGTATAAGTCCGCTATTTGGTATGATGAGTTTGAAGCATTAAAGTCACTTAAAGCAGATATATTAGTTTCACACGAAGCCCCAGGGTCTCATCGACATGGCTTTCACGTTATTGGTGAATTGGCTGCGGCAATGGGTATTAAACATATTTTTCATGGTCATTTACATGAAAATTATGTTAGTTTTATTAAAAAGAATATCAAGGTCAATGGCGTAGCCAATAGTGCTGTTGCTAATTTAATGGGGCATAACTTAAGTTAACCCACGTTTTTGCGTTCGGCTTCTGTTTTTGCAACTTTATCACGTAAATAAACGGGCATCGCTAGTTCAACAGCTACGGCAAGACCTAGTTCGAAAGCTCGAGCACCTAAACGAGCGATGGCTCGAGCTCTGGGTCGAACATCAATTTCATAACGTTTCACTTTACCGGTTGAACGTAACATCAGATTTTCCTCATAAACTCCCCAGCCTGAGCCTAATCCTATGCCGGTTAAATCAGGAAATTCTATATCGTCAGCTAAAGTAACTACCTCTTTACCTATCAATGCAGCATAGCCCTGTTCGTCGCGGTTATACACGCCCCAGAATATTTCACCCATACGCGCATCCATGGCCGTAAACGCCGTGTGTTGCTCAATATTATCGTTGCTATCAAAATAATCTTGAGCGATAGCGGCTAAGGTCGAAATAGGAACTACAGGTAAATCTGCTCCAAAGGCAATGCCTTGAATAACACCCGTGGCAATGCGAACGCCTGTAAATGAACCTGGTCCACAACCAAAAGCTAGGACATCCAACTGTTGCGGAATTAACCCAGCCTCTGACATTAAAGTGTCGATCATAGGCAATATGAGTTTGGTATGTTCATTGACTGTCAAAGAAAAGCGTTCAGTGATTTCTCCATCGATATACAGCGCTGCCGAACAAGCTTCAGTTGCCGTTTCTACCGCTAATAATTTCATAATGTGTTTTGATGTAATAGATTATTTATAGGATATATAGATTGTGATATGTTTATTTTGGCTTAAAAAATGACTGAACATCAGCAATATCACGGGTACGTTTCATTGCGGGTACGCTGTCTAGAAAAAGTTGACCATAGGATTTTTTTAATAAGCGTGGATCACAAACCATTAGTACGCCTCGGTCTGTTACATCACGAATTAATCGGCCTATGCCTTGTCTTAAGGCAATCACAGCAGTAGGTAATTGATATTCAAAAAATGGATTTTTACCTTGTTGGCTCATAGCATCTAAACGTGCTTTTAAAACAGGATCGCCAGGAGATGAAAAGGGAAGTTTGTCGATAATCACACAGGATAACGCTTCACCTCTGACATCAACGCCCTCCCAAAAACTGGAGGTTCCTAATAACACGGCATTATCCGTGGCTTTAAATTGTTCTAATAATAATGCTTTTGGACGACTGCCTTGTATAAACAAAGGATATTTAATCTTTTTCTCTAATAATTCAGCGGCTTGATTGAGCGCGCGATGACTAGTAAATAAGAAGAATGCTCTACCTTGACTGGCCTGTAAAACAGGCACGGCAAAGTCGATAATTGTGGGTATGAAGTTAGGGTCGTTAGGCTGTGGCAAGCCTCTGGGATGATAAAATAAAGATTGATTAGGATAATCAAAAGGACTGTCCCAGCTTACACGATTGGCTTCAGTAAGGCCTAAGTTATTAGCAAAATAATCAAAGCTGTTCGCTATACTCAATGTAGCTGAAGTGAAAATCCACGCCGCTTTATGTTGCTGCATAAAGCCGTTAAATTCAGCGGCAATATCTAAGGGGGTTAGACTTAAGGTAAAGGTTTTTCTATGGATTTCATACCAGCGTATCCATTTCCCACTACGATCATCTAAAATTAAAGTGAGTTGCCCAGTGATTTCTTCGGCACGTTTATAGCAAGATTCTAAGGCTTTAGTTTTAACAGAGGCTAATTTTAATTGCTCGGTTAAGCGTTGTAATTGTTCTTTTACAGATTGTATGCCACCCATAAGTTTTGGATTATTAGCGATATCTTGCCAATCACCCCGTTTAAGTTCCATGCCAAAAGCTAAGCGTAGATCTTTAATTTCATGCTCCATATCTTCACAAGCTGTGCGTAAAGCGGGTATGTCGGTTGCATCTTTAAAATATTCCATCAAAGCATCTTGAGACAGATCATTGAGTTGCTTTGAGCCTAGGGTAATGCCCAAAAAATTAGAGGCAGTATCTGCTAATTGATGAGCTTCATCTATGATCACGACCTCAGCATTGGGTAATAATTCGCCAAAGCCACCATCTCTCAGTGACCAATCTGCGCATAATAAATGATGATTAACCACTAAAATATCGGCTTCTTGGGCTTTTTTTCGTGCCTTTACTAAAAAACAGTCAGTATAGTTAGAGCAATCTTGTCCTAAACAATTATCTAAGGTCGAAGTCGCTTGATACCAAATGGGATTGGCCTCAGATACCTCTGACATTTCAGAGGTATCTCCCGTTTTGGTTCGTTTCGCCCAAGAATTGATTTGCGTTAGGGCTTGAGCGTCTTCCTTACTAAAGCCTAGCGTTGAGGTCAGTGAGTTTTGTAATCGATAAGTACATAAATAATTACTTCTGCCTTTTAATAAAGCTGCCATAAAAGGGGTTTTCATAGCCTTGCGTATGACCGGCAAATCTTTGTTAAATAATTGGTCTTGTAGGTTTTTAGTGCCAGTTGAAATAATGGTTTTTTTACCTGAAAGTATCGCAGGTGCTAAATAGGCAAAGGTCTTTCCAGTCCCTGTTCCCGCTTCGGCAATTAAGTTTTGTTTGCTTTCGATAGCATCGGCGATGGCAATAGCCATTTCTAGCTGAGCGGCACGGGGTTGATAGCCCGATATGACAGTTGATAAAAGGCCATCATGGCTAAAAAAAAGTTTTGTATCGGTCACGTGAAAGGTTGCTGATCTGGCGGTGCTAATAAATTATCGTAATGCGTCTATAATACTGATTTTTTGAAATCTTTTCGTATTATTAATCTTTTATTTGAGCCTAGTGGTTTTGTTTTATTGCATTACTAGTCTTAAATTGAGCTTTATGAGGTACAACGGCACACTTTTAGGATTGTCTTTATGCAAAACGGACCTATAAATCTTTATCGCGCGGAGCAAGTCAGAGAGCTAGAGCGTTTAGCTATAAGTATTCAAGGCATAAGCAGTTTTGAGTTAATGAATAGAGCCGGTCTTGCTGTTTTTACTTGCATGAATTATCAATGGCCAGAAATGCAATCAGTTGTAATTTTTTGCGGCGCTGGTAACAATGCTGGCGATGGCTATATTGTTGCAAGACATGCCTTGTTAGCGGGCTTAAAGGTCGTTGTTTATAGTCTTGTTGATCCTGAAAGTCTTAATGGTGATGCCTTGTTGGCTTATAGGCAGTATCAAGAAGTACATGGTGAAATTATTTTATTTCAGCCAGAGCAAATTATATCTGGAGATGTGTTGGTTGATGCCTTATTTGGCATAGGATTATCAAGATCTATCACAGGGCTTTATGCGCAAGCTATTAGGTTGATTAATGCGACAGCCTTAAAGGTGATTGCTATTGATATTCCATCTGGCATTCATGCTGATACAGGCTGTGTTCTGGGGTGTGCGGTAAAAGCGCATTGCACGGTTAGCTTTGTCGCCTTAAAGCAAGGTTTATTGACTGGGCAGGCCGTTGATTATTGCGGCGACATTATTTATGAATCCTTAGCAGTCCCAGACGATGCTTTTTTAGAAATAAAACCAGCTACTGTTAGGGTGACAAAAGCTCTGATGCCACCACGAGACCGTTATTCTCATAAAGGTCGTTATGGTCATGTTTTAATTATCGGCGGAGATCGCGGTTATACGGGTGCAGCACGCTTGGCGGGGGATGCGGCTTTACGAATAGGAGCCGGTTTAGTCAGTATTGCTACACGAGCTGAACATGCCGCAATTATGAACATAAGTCGACCTGAATTAATGTGTCATGGTGTAGAAAGCTCTGAGCAGTTGAAGATGCTCTTAGATAAAGCTAGTGTTGTGGTTATTGGTCCCGGTTTAGGGCAAAGTGATTGGGCAAAAATGATGTTTAATAAAACATTGATCTCTGGTAAGTCAATGATCATCGACGCTGATGGTTTGAATTTATTAGCAAAGATTCCTACAGCTAAATCCGATTGGATATTAACACCTCATCCGGGTGAGGCCGCAAGATTGTTGAATTGTACAGCGGCAGAGATTGAACAAGATAGATTTGCCTCCGTTGCCGCTATTCAAGCTCAATATGATGGTATTGCATTGCTAAAAGGCGCAGGAACCTTAATTGCCTCGGCTGATGACTGTGTTATTTCTACAACGGGAAATCCAGGTATGGCTACAGGAGGCATGGGAGATGTCTTAGCCGGTGTGATTGCTGGGCTAGTTGCTCAAGGCTTATCTTTAAAACAAGCTACGCAACAAGGTGCTTATCATCATGGTCTAGCAGCTGATGCTGCGGTGAGGAAAAAAGGAGAAAGAGGTTTGTTAGCGAGTGATTTACTGCCTTATTTGAGAGTATGGAGTTTGTAATGCCGATATATTTAAATGATACAGAAGCAACAGAACAATTTGGAGCGAGCCTGTATAAGGTTCTACCAGCAAAATGTGTGATTTTTTTACAAGGTGATTTAGGGGCAGGTAAGACCACCTTAGTTAGAGGTTTTCTTCGCGAAGCAGGTTATAACGGTACGGTTAAAAGCCCTACTTATAATATAGTTGAAGAATATATGGTAGCCCAACAAGTAGTATTTCATTTTGATTTGTATAGGCTAACTGCGCCTGAAGAATTAGAATGGATAGGTATCAATGATTACTTTACTCAACAGAGTATTTGTTTTATTGAATGGCCAGATTTAGGTTTGGGTTTTTTACCAGAACCGGATGTTATCATTTCTTTAACCCAGCAAAAGCAGGGCAGGATATTGGTTGTTACGGATAATACGAAAAATGAAATTATTAGTAGTCTTTAAAGACAAATACATACTCGTTATAATCCACAATCGATTTACTGTTGTGGAGCATTCCTTATGAGTAATGGCTGGAAAATATTTTTTTTCTTAGGAATACAGTTTTTACCAGTTTTAAGTTACGCGCAACAAATCGATATTATGGGCTTACGTTACATGGCTAGCGTTCAGAAAAGTCGATTGGTCTTTGATTTGACGGCTCCAACTCAATATCGTGTATTTGCTATGAATAATCCGTCACGCTTAATCATTGACATTAAAAATGCGCATCTAAAACAGAGCTTAATTCAGCCAGAATTTAAACACCCTTTATTTGAGCGGGTGCGTGCTGGATTAAAAAATGATACTGATTTACGTATTGTCGTAGATTTAAAGTTAATCACGGACACTGATAAATTAGTATTTAATTCTAATGCTAAAGATGGGAAACATCTCGTTATAGACTTGTTTAATCAAGAAGCTATTGTGGCAAGCAAAAGCGAAACTTCAAAACCTTCACAAATTGAGGATGCAAAAAAAAGTTTGGATAAATCACAGGTGGCGTCTGTTGCAAATAAATCGGTAATGTCCAAAAGTGCGAGCCGCATTATTATCGCTGTTGATGCTGGGCATGGAGGCGAAGATCCTGGTGCTCGAGGACCTGGAGGCACTGAAGAAAAAATAATAACCTTCGCTATCGCAAAAAAATTGGAGTCATTGATCAATAGGCAATCAGGCATGAAGGCAATCATGGTACGTAAAGGTGATTATTATCTAGGACTCAAGGATAGAGTACGTATTGCTAGAGCTGCAAAAGCTAATTTATTTGTATCTATACATGCCGATGCTGTTCTAAATGCTGACATAAAAGGTGCGTCTGTTTATACATTATCAACGAGTGGTGCAAGCAGTGAAGCGGCGCGTTGGTTAGCAGATAGTGAGAATGCTTCAGATCTAGTGGATGTCAGTTTAAACGACAAGGAAGAGGTATTAGCGTCAGTATTATTAGACTTAACGCAAACAGCGACTCAAGAAGCCAGTGTTAATGTAGCTAATCAAGTGCTGAAAAACTTCGTTAATATTGCTGATTTACATAAGGATTCGGTGCAAAAAGCTGGTTTTATGGTATTAAAATCACCTGATATTCCATCTATATTAGTGGAGACAGCTTTTATTTCGAATGCAGCAGAAGAAGCGAGTTTATTAAGTGTTCAGTATCAAACTAAAATGGCCAATGCGATATTCAATGGCATATATGGCTATTTCAAGCAGTCAAAGTCAGAAGCTAACTTAGCAGTCTTGGGTTTGGAGCCTTAAAATTAATCACTTGCAGAGATGACTATTTACAGTCATTAAAAGCTTCTAATTTAATATTATGGTTGCATTTTCTTAAAACTATAAAGCCTAAGTCTTATTAAATGCCGCTGGATTGGCGGTATTTGTGGTAGTAGTGATAGGTGCTGCATGTTTTTTGAAATTTGACTCTTTTCTTTTTTAGAGTTTACGCTTCTCAATAGCGATTAACCATTTTGACAGCCTTTAGATTTTACTTGATGGTTACGTTTTTGAGCTAAAGTAGTTACTGTTTGAGTTGGTGTAAGTGTATTTGTTGTTAAGCAAATAACATCAGCAATAAAAAGCTATGTGATTTCAACGTTGCTGATTTTATGTGGTTGCGGCTTTGGTAAAACAATGTGGGTGAATTGGCCTTATATTTAAAGTGATGCCTGCAATACATAGATAGGGTAGGTGTAAATTTAATATGCTGATTTTATTAGGATTTAATGGATTTTGATGGGTGTATGTATTGGCTGTATAAAACCTACAAAAGACGATTAAGATTTGATGAATAATATTTGGCATTGACAGTCGTCCCCATTCTAATTTACAGTTGTGTCCGCAAAACAAGTATGTAACCAACTATAATTATTAATATAACCCTTCGGAGCACATAACATGGCAAAAGCATTAATTCAAATGGCATTAGATTCACTGGATTTCGACGCAACAGTAGCTCTTGCTACCACTGTAGCACCGTATGTTGATATTTTTGAAATCGGAACGCCATGTATTAAACATAATGGTATTAACCTTGTTAGAGAATTAAGAGCAAGATTTCCAGAAAAATTATTATTAGTCGATCTTAAAACAATGGATGCTGGCGAATATGAGGCTACTCCTTTCTACGCAGCAGGCGCTGATATTGTTACAGTTTTAGGCGTATCTGGTTTAGCAACATGTCAGGGTGTTATTAAAGCAGCAAATGCACATGGCGCAGAAGCTCAAATCGATCTTATTAACGTTGAAGACAAAGTTGCTTGTGCAAGAGCTACTTGCGAAGCTGGTGCACAAATTATGGGTATCCATACAGGTCTTGATGCACAAGCGGCTGGCCATACACCTTTTGCTGACTTGAACGATATTGCAGCTTTAGGCTTACCAGTTAGAATTTCAGTTGCTGGGGGCATTAAAGCTTCAACAGTACAAGACGTTGTTAGAGCAGGTGCTAGCATTGTAGTAGTTGGTGCAGCAATTTATGGTGCAGCATCACCAGCTGATGCGGCACGTGAAATTCGTGAATTGGTAGATGCTGTATAATTATGCATCAGAAACTTATCATAGAAAAGATTTCAGGGATTCTTGAAGCAACAGATAATTCGTACGATGTTAAGCTAACTCAATTGCTTGATAGTGCTAATCGAATATTTATAGCAGGTGCTGGACGTTCCAAGTTGGTTGGCAATTTTTTTGCGATGAGACTGGTGCATGGTGGTTATGATGTAAGCGTTGTTGGCGAAATTGTAACTCCTAGCATTAAAAATGGTGATTTATTGATCATAATCTCCGGATCTGGAGAAACTGAACAATTAATAGCATTCACTAAAAGTGCTCAAAAAGTTGGTGCAAAGATTGTGTTGATCTCTGCAAAAAATGAATCAACAATTGGTGATATGGCAGACGCAGTATTTCAAATTGGACGTTCAGAACAATATGGTAAGGTCCTTGGTATGCCCATGGGTACTGTATTTGAACTTTCAACCTTATTATTTTTAGAAGCAACCATTTCTCATGTAATACATGATAAAGGCATTGCTGAAGAAGTAATGAGAGAAAGGCATGCAAACTTAGAGTGATGTGAAAAGAACGAGTGGTTGTACCACTCGTTCTGTTTTTTTATAAGACGTTAAAAAATATTTCGTGACAGACTAAGCATATTTCATGGCTGTCATTACATGTAATTTAAAAATAATGAAGGAGAATAATATGACTTCGCGCAGAGAATTAGCGAACGCCATACGCGCTTTAAGCATGGATGCCGTACAAAAAGCAAACTCTGGACATCCAGGTGCCCCAATGGGGATGGCGGATATCGCCCAGGTTTTGTGGAATGATTTTATGCGCCACAATCCAACAAATCCTCAATGGTTAAATCGTGATCGTTTTGTGCTTTCAAATGGCCACGGTTCAATGCTCATTTATTCATTGTTGCACCTGACTGGCTATGATTTACCAATCGAAGAGCTGAAAAGCTTTCGTCAACTTCATTCAAAGACACCGGGTCACCCGGAATATGGATATGCACCAGGCGTTGAGACGACTACCGGTCCTTTAGGTCAAGGTATAACTAATGCTGTTGGTATGGCGATTGCTGAAAAAGCACTCGCAGCTCAATTTAATAAAGATGGTCATAAAATTGTAGATCACCATACCTATGTTTTTCTAGGTGATGGTTGTTTGATGGAAGGGATTTCTCATGAGGCCTGTTCTCTAGCAGGAACTCTAGGATTAGGTAATTTAATCGCATTCTGGGACGACAATGGTATCTCCATTGATGGTCACGTAGACGGTTGGTTTACTGATAATACACCTATGCGTTTTGAAGCCTATGGGTGGCATGTTATTGCAGATGTAGATGGTCATGATGCAGAGGCTATAAGTAAAGCGGTTCAATTGGCTAAGGCCATGACGGACAAGCCTACAATGATATGTTGCAAAACGACAATTGGTTTTGGTTCTCCGAATAAAGCCGGTAGTCACGCCTGTCATGGTGCTGCACTGGGTCAGGACGAAATTAATTTGACTAAGGCCGCACTGGGCTGGGATCATGAAGCATTTGTAATTCCTGAGGACGTATATGCAGGTTGGGATGCGAAAGCTAAAGGCGCTAAAGCAGAAAAAGAATGGAATGAAAAGTTTGCAGCTTATAAAGTAACTTATCCAGAGTTGGCGGCTGAATATCAGCGCCGCACAGTAGGTGAATTGCCTGCTAATTGGAAAGTTGATGCAGATAACTTTGTTGCTGCTGTTAATGATGAAGCTAAGACAACGGCGACTAGATTATCTTCATTGGCAGCAATTGAAGGCTTTGCAAAGTTTTTACCTGAAATATTTGGTGGATCAGCTGACTTAGGTTGTTCAAATATGACGGAATGGTCTACCTATAGACCGATGCGGGCTGATAAACCTGATGCTAATTACATCAACTATGGTGTACGTGAATTCGGTATGTCTGCCATTATGAATGGTATTACTTTGCATGGCGGCTTCATTCCGTTTGGTGCAACATTCCTGATGTTCTCTGAATATGCGCGTAATGCTTTGCGTATGGCTTCCTTAATGAAGATACGTTCTATCTTTGTTTATACCCATGACTCTATTGGTCTGGGCGAAGACGGTCCTACCCATCAGCCGGTAGAACAAACTGCAACTTTACGTTTGATTCCAGGTATACAAGTTTGGCGTCCTTGTGACGCAGTAGAAACAACAGTTTCATGGAAGTCAGCTTTTGAACGTCAGGATGGCCCTTCTATCTTGGTCTTTTCTCGTCAGAATTTGCCGCACGTACCACGTACTCAACAGCAGATTGCAGATATTTCACGAGGCGGTTATGTTTTAAGTGACTGTGACGGCCAACCTGAAGCAATTATTATTGCTACTGGATCGGAAGTTGAACTGGCTTTGAAAGCATCAGATGTATTGAAATCGTCAGGTAAAAAGATTCGTGTGGTTTCTATGCCATCCACTAATATTTTTGATGCTCAAGATGCTGCTTACCGCGAATCTGTGTTACCTGCTGCTGTGACTAAACGTGTTGCAGTTGAAGCAGGTGTGACTGATGGTTGGTGGAAGTATGTTGGGACTAACGGTAAAATTGTTGGTTTAGACCGTTTTGGTGAGTCTGCGCCTGCGGGAGAGCTCTTCAAAGAGTTCGGCTTCACCGTTGAAAATGTGGTTAAAAACGTAGAATCTGTCTTTTAGTATTTACAAAATTTACAATAGTTACACATATTAAATTTGGATAAACACACCTCGAGTATTGATAAACATAATCATTAATACTCGAGGACTTTACCCTCTTCTTACGACTTTTAGGTGAACAACGTGAAAAAGAATAATTTGTCCAAAGGTGCATTTGTTGTGTTGCTGTTAGCAAATGCTGTAGTAAGTGCAGATCAAAAATATCCAGCCGCAGACTTCCAACCGGAAGTTCTTTATCAAGATAGCGCCTATATTGCCAAAAATAGTCAATCTAGCTCAGTTACAGCTAAAAAAGTCGACTCTGGTTCTACAAAGAATCTAGTAGTTGATTCAAAATATCCAGCAGCAGATTTTCAGCCTGAAGTTTTATATGAAGATAAAAATTATAAACAAGCTGCCACTACTGTAACAAAAGCAGTCACTTCTAAAGCTTTAGCTAATGATGAAAATTCTATAGCAGCTACTGAGAGCAAAGATGATTCATCACAGTTAACCTATCTTTTGGGATTGGCTGTATTAGCTGCTGCGGGTCTGTTCTTGAAAAAACGTAGTGAAGTTCCTGTGCAGAAAAATTCAAATATAGCTGATTCAGTTGTTAAAAAATCTTATGCACTCAACACCGGTGTAGCAAAATATTTGAATAAAGTAACGGGCACTGGTGTATCAAGATATGTAGCGACTCATGTAAGAGCGGTATCAGCTTCCACTGGTGTAGCCAAATATATGGCAAAACAATCAAGCGCATCTAAAGTTACAGCTAATAATGCAGCAACTGGCGTTGAAAAGTACATGCGTGACCGAGGATAAACAATGGACCAAAATAACTTGAGTGGTTTTTTTTTTCCTGCTGTTGCAGGTTTGTTCTTTTTCATGAAACGGCCTACTGTTAATGAGATACAGGTAGTTCATACTAATTATCCAGTCTATTCTAAAGATAGTAGTGGATTAACAGGTGTTGCCAAATATCTTGATTTTCAAGATAAAGTTTTAACTGCTCAATTAAATTCAGCTGAACTAGAGCAACAACCTGAATTATTAATGAGTAGCGTTTCTCGATATTTAGAAAGCCAAAACAAAAATATAGCAACTGGCGTAGCTAAATATATGCTCAGGCAAGCTATAGATGAAAAACAACAAAAACAAACACTCAAGGCTAATGAAGGTTCTAGTGTTGAAAGATATCTAAAAAATAAAAAAAATGCACCCGAACTGAGTGGTGTTGCTAAATATTTAAAACATCAAGCTAGCTTACCACAACCTAGTAACGTGGCGAAATACATGGCAAAACAAGCAGCAATTGAAGCCTTAAAAGCCAAAGTCATTCATGTTGAAGTAACTGGTGTTGAAAAATATCTAAAGCATCAGGCTAGTTTGCCTCAACCAAGTAAGGTTGCGAGATATTTGGCAATGCAAACGGTATTAGCGGCAAAACAAGTGAATTCTATTGTTGCTAAAAATGAGATAACAGGCGTTTCAAAGTATTTACAGCATCAAGATAGTCTGCCTCAGCCTAGTAGAGTTGAAAAATATATGACTAGACAAATATTATTAGAGCAATATAAGCCTGTAATTGCAGAGACAGGTGTTGATAAATACATGCGGCATCAAGAAGGCTAATTCAGACATTCTTTAAAGACATCGCTATTTTTATTGATAGCGGTGTCTTTTTTTATTTTTAATCAAATAATAGTCATTATTAGATTTGGTTTATACGTCACTTAAATGCATCGAAAAAATTAATAAGCTAATGTAGATATGAAGTTGCTCTTATACTTACAGTAAGTTGTTCCTATTTAACTGAATCTATATGCTAAGTTGATCTTGTATGTATAAAATTTTATAATTATCCGTTTTCTGTCACCCTAAAAAATTTCAAATAATTGCAAATAATTCAATGATGAATGACATGCAAAGTTCACATTTTACTTAAATAATCATAGAGGCGCCTGTCATGGGAACAAATTTATTAGAACAACTTAAAGCAGTAACCGTAGTCGTAGCAGATACTGGTGATATTCAAGCCATTGAAACATTTAAACCACGCGATGCAACGACTAACCCTTCTTTAATTACAGCAGCAGCACAAATGCCACAATATCAAGGCATTGTTGATGGTACCTTAAAAGCTGCGCGCGTTAGCTTAGGTCAAGTAGCTACTGCTGCAGAAGTCGTGTCTTTGGCTTTTGATCGTCTTGCTGTGTCTTTTGGGCTTAAAATTCTAGAAATCATACCTGGTCGCGTATCAACTGAAGTTGATGCTCGTCTTTCTTTTGATACTGAAGCGACAGTAGCAAAAGGCCGTGAATTAATTGCACAATACGAAGCACACAATGTAGGTCGTGAGCGCGTATTAATCAAAATTGCTGCAACTTGGGAAGGGATTCAAGCGGCTGCTGTTCTTGAGAAAGAAGGCATTCATTGCAATCTGACTTTATTGTTTGGTATTCACCAAGCGATTGCTTGTGCTGAAAATGGCATTACTCTGATTTCTCCATTTGTTGGACGTATTCTTGATTGGTACAAAAAAGATAGTGGTCGTGACTCTTATGCGCCGGCTGAAGATCCAGGTGTGGTTTCTGTTACTGAAATTTATAACTATTACAAAAAATTTGGTTACAAAACTGAAGTTATGGGCGCAAGTTTCCGTAACGTCGGTGAAATTACTGAATTAGCTGGTAGTGATTTACTCACTATTGCGCCTTCTTTATTGGCTGAATTGCAAGCTACTGAAGGAGAATTGCCACGTAAACTTGACCCAATAAATGCAGCTAGCTTGTCAATTGAAAAAATCTCTATAGATAAAGCTACTTTTGAAGCCATGCATGCTGAAAACCGTATGGCTACTGATAAATTAGCTGAAGGCATTAGCGGCTTTGCAGCAGCATTAGAATCATTAGAACAATTACTTGCAGATCGTTTGGCTAGCCTTGAAGGTTAAATAATTCACTATGTATTTGCTGATGGTTCGTTAAAACCATCAGTAGAATATTTCTGATATTAACTTTCAATCACTAACTAATAAAGGACCCAATAAATGTCACAAAAAATTTTAGATGTAGTTAAACCCGGTGTAGTTACTGGTGAAGATGTTCAAAAAGTCTTTGCAATTTGTAAAGAAAATAAATTTGCAATGCCAGCTGTTAATGTCATCAATACAGATTCAATTAACGCAGTATTAGAAGCTGCTGCTAAAGTTAAATCACCTGTTGTTATTCAATTTTCAAACGGTGGTGCTCAATTTGTTGCTGGTAAAGGATTGAAATTACAAGGACAAGAAACTGCTATTTTAGGTGCTATTTCAGGCGCACAGCACGTACATCTAATGGCAGAAGCTTATGGTGTACCCGTTATTTTGCATACTGACCACGCAGCAAAAAAATTATTGCCTTGGATTGATGGCTTATTAGATGCAGGCGAAAAACATTTCGCTGCTACTGGCAAACCTTTGTTCAGTTCACACATGTTGGACTTATCTGAAGAAAGTCTGGTAGAAAATATCGAGATTTGCGGCCAATATTTAGCTCGTATGTCTAAAATGGACATGACACTTGAAATTGAATTAGGTGTGACCGGTGGTGAAGAAGATGGTGTTGATAACAGTAACTTAGATCATTCATTACTGTACACTCAACCTGAAGATGTTGCGTATGCATATGAAGAATTGAGCAAAATTAGCCATCGTTTCACTATCGCAGCTTCATTTGGTAATGTACATGGTGTTTATAAGCCAGGTAACGTTAAATTAACACCGACCATTTTAGATAATTCACAAAAATATGTGTCTGAAAAATATGGCATACCAGCAAATACATTAAACTTTGTATTTCATGGTGGTTCAGGTTCATCTGCTGAGGAAATCAAAGAGTCAATTGGTTATGGCGTTGTAAAAATGAACATTGATACTGATACCCAATGGGCAACTTGGGAAGGTATTATGAATTTTTACAAGAAAAATGAAGGTTATTTACAAGGACAAATCGGAAATCCTGATGGAGACGATAAGCCTAATAAAAAATATTACGATCCACGCGTTTGGCAGCGTGCAGGTGAAGAAGGTATGGTTACTCGTTTAGAACAAGCCTTTCAAGAATTGAACGCTGTTAATACTTTATAAGTAAGGCGCGCTATTCAACAAAAAAGCCGATGTTTCACATCGGCTTTTTTTATTGTTTTTATATGAATAAATATCTGGTAAATAATGTGCGCTTAATCGTAGTACATTACAAACTATAGGTTTTCAATTAATGTTAAATTTACTGACATTTATTGCTATAGAAAAGTTACCCCTCTGGTTGATTGTTTTATCTTAGAAAGTTAAAAGTGTTCACCAGTATTATATTAAATCCAAGATCATGAATATTATCGCGATTTATCCAGGTACGTTTGATCCCATTACAAATGGCCATTTGGACATTATTTCTAGGGCTTCTAAGCTATATCACGAAGTTATTGTAGCTGTGGCTGTTAATAGAGGCAAGATACCTTTATTTACGCTTGACGAAAGAGTTGAATTGGCTCAATTAGTCACTCCCGAGTTTAGTAATGTTCGTGTCATCGGCTTTGATAATTTATTAGTAGATTGTGCTCAGGAGCAGGGCGCTAATGTAATTGTCAGAGGCTTACGTGCGGTTTCTGATTTTGAGTATGAGTTTCAATTAGCGGGAATGAATAGGCGACTTGCACCGCAATTAGAAACTTTGTTTCTAACGCCGGCAGAACAATATGAATTTATTTCTTCAACAATGATACGCGAAATTGCAATGTTGAAAGGTGATGTCTCTTGTTTTGTCCCTCAAATTGTACATCAGCGACTAATTGAAAAATTTAAATAGGGATTAGGATGGCATTAATAATTAATGACGAATGTATCAATTGTGATGTGTGTGAGCCGGAATGTCCCAATGCAGCCATTTCACAAGGAGAGGATATTTATATAATTAATCCAGATTTGTGTACAGAGTGTGTCGGCCATCATGGTTTACCACAATGTGTTGAGGTTTGTCCTGTAGATTGTATTGATAAAGATGCTAAACATATAGAAGATCATGAATCTTTGTATCAAAAATATTTGAACTTGACTAAATAGGCCCTTCATTCCGAAGTCTAACTATCCCTAAACTTAGATTTTTTTTGATTTTATTGTGAGTGTTTTTTTACTTTGGTAGCTGCTAAAGAAAAAATTAGTTGTTATTTAATATATGTAACTATTTTTTGAGCGGATGAACTTATATAGGCTGCAGTTCCTATATGACTGACAAAGCGGTATAAAACAAAGAAAAATTTTTCTAAGTATAGTAAGCGGATGCATACAAATACGCTTATCAATCTCTATATTTAATATTGCATAATTCTATTTATATTTAAGAGTTAAGTGCGATTTTACTAATCCATTTTAATTCGACCAATACAATAATTGAAGTGTGTCTTTAATTAGCGCGTTAATGATGATCTTAACTTTTTCATAGCATTTTGCTCTAACTGACGAATCCGTTCTGCTGAGACGTTATAACGATCAGCTAACTCATGTAACGTTGCTTTTTTATCAGCTAACCAGCGACTTGATAAGATATCAAGGCTACGTGGATCTAATTCCGCCATCGCATCAGCAAGTAAGTCATGTTCATGGACTACCCAATCTGCATTTTCAAGTAGTTCCAGTGGGTCACTACCATGTTGATGAAGATAATTAACAGGTGCGCAATAAGTATCTTGAGAACCTTCATCAGTTGGCATGTCAAATGACATGTCGGAGCCACCCAAACGATTTTCCATTTCGTATACATCACTGACATCAACATTCAAGTCTGCTGCTATGGATTTAGCTTCGTCGTCAGATAGCCAGCCTATACCTTGCTTTGATTTACGTAAATTGAAAAAAAGCTTACGTTGAGATTTAGTGGTAGCGACCTTTACAATCCCCCAGTTTTTAATAACATACTCGTGAATCTCTGCTTTAATCCAATGCACAGCGAATGATACTAAGCGAACGCCAACTTCAGGGTCAAAGCGTTTAACAGCTTTCATTAAGCCAATGTTACCTTCTTGAATGATATCTGGCATAGATAATCCGTAGCCACTGTAGCCTCTTGCTACATGTACAACAAATCTTAAATTACTCATCACTAAGTCACGAGCAGCATCTAAGTCTCCATGATCCTTAAACCTTAGAGTTAATTCGCGCTCTTGTTCAAGCGATAGTCTAGGCATTTGACGAACGACATTCAAATATGCATCAAAAGTTCCAACTGATAAATTAATAGGTAACACTAATGAATTAGACATAAAATCTCCTTAGGATAAATATGACAAAATATTAGCACTCAAAAGCCATGAGTGCTAATAATTTATTATTTCTGATATGCGTACAAACCTATGACGATGTTTACTACTGCTATAGAATACTGCTTTTTGTTTTAGGTTAACTCATGCGTATACATGCACTACCCATACAGTTAGTCAATCAAATAGCTGCGGGTGAAGTGGTTGAAAGACCTTCCTCCGTGGTTAAAGAACTGGTTGAAAATTGTTTTGATGCTGGGGCAGAGCAGATCACTATTGAAATCGAAATGGGCGGTACTAGGCTGATAAAGATCAGGGATGATGGCTGCGGTATTGTTAAAGATGATTTAGCTTTAGCTTTATCAAGGCATGCAACTAGTAAAATAGCTAGCTTACAGGATTTGGAACAAGTCTCTAGCATGGGTTTTCGTGGTGAGGCTTTGCCCAGTATTAGTTCTGTGGCAAGATTAACTTTAATTTCACGTACTACTGAAAGCAAATGTGCTTGGCGTGTAACAGCAGATGGATCGGAGCAAAATTTTGATCCCCAACCTGATCCGCATCCTCAGGGTACGACTGTTGATGTACGCGATTTGTTTTATAACACTCCAGCTAGGCGTAAGTTTTTAAAAGCTGAAAAGACTGAGTTCGCGCATATCGAAACGCTCATTAAAAGAATGGCACTAAGTCAGTTTGCTATTGGTTTCAGCTTGTCGCATAACCAAAAAGAAATTCTTAATTTAAAGCCGGCAATGACTGAGGTGTCTCAAGAACAACGAGTTGCCAGTATTTGCGGCCCTGCTTTTATTGAAAACTCAGTAAAAATTGATTTTGCTGCCTCTGGTCTACAACTCAGTGGTTGGGTAGGCTTGCCTACATTTTCACGTAGTCAGCAAGACATGCAGTTTTTTTATGTCAACGGTCGATTAATTCGAGATAAATTAGTGGCTCATGCTATTAAGCAAGCCTATCAAGATGTTTTGTATCATGGTCGGCATTCTGTTTTTGTTTTATATCTAACATTAGATCCTACCCTAGTTGATGTTAATGCTCATCCAGCAAAGTTAGAAGTCAGATTTAGAGAAGGGCGCTTAGTGCATGATTTTTTATTTTCAGCGTTACATCGTTCTTTGGCTGATTTAAGACCAAAGTCTGCTACTTCGGTAGTGAATTGGGTAAATGAAAGTGTTGCTGATGCTACTGAAGTCGATTTTGTAGCTACGCCAACCATGACTAAGCTTTTTGATATTAAACCCAGCTATCATGCAGAGCCAACCCAGCAAACATCTCTACCACTTGCGATAGCTGAATCCATTAATGCTTATGCCTCATTATCACCTTATGCGATAGCTGAACAAAAGCCGGGCTTACCAGTTTCGCAGGAGCAAAATATACCGCCGTTAGGGTATGCAATTGCGCATATACATAATATTTATATTCTGGCTGAAACACCGAAAGGTGTCATTTTGGTTGATGCGCATGCCGCTCATGAACGTGTTACATATGAGCGATTAAAACGGCAATATCAACAAGGTTCTGTACCCAGTCAACCCTTATTGTTACCTATTAAGATAGTTGTCAGTGCCACGGAAGCGGATTTAGCTGAACAAGAATATGAGTATTTTAGTAAACTTGGCTTTGAACTTAATCGATCTGGGCCTGAAACTATTATTCTAAGGTCAACACCGGCTTTATTAGGTAATATTGATAAAGAACTATTAATCCGTGATGTGTTAGCTGATATTAACGAGCATGGTATGAGTCAACGCATACAAGAGCAATCTAATCGTTTATTAGCAACCATTGCCTGTCATGGGTCTGTTCGTGCTAAGCGCCGCTTGAGTATCGAAGAGATGAATGCTTTACTGCGCGATATGGAACAAACAGAACGTATAGGACAATGTAATCATGGCCGCCCTACATGGATAGAGTTATCTACTCAAGAACTCGATAAATTCTTTTTACGTGGACAATAAACGTATAATAAAATCTACTATCATGCAAAAGCTTCCACTGCCACCGGCAATTTTCTTAATGGGTCCTACCGCTTCAGGAAAAACAGCGCTTTCGGTGCAATTAGCTCAAGCATTAGGTGGGGAAATTATCAGTGTAGATTCTGCATTAGTCTTTAAGGGCATGGATATAGGGACTGCTAAGCCCACATTCGAAGAAAGGGCTGATATTCCCCATCATTTAATTGATATATTGGAGCCTTGGCAATCTTACTCTACCGGTCAGTTTAGAAATCAAGCTTTAGCATTAATGGCGGATATTACTCAACGAGGAAAGATTCCGATTTTGGTGGGAGGCACTCAGCTTTATTTTAATGCCCTATTAAATGGTTTGGCGGTATTGCCAGTCGCAAATTCAGACATCAGAATGAAACTAGAAAATGATTTGATACAGCTTGGTAAAGAGGTTTTACATCAGCGTCTTGCTGAAGTTGATCCCCTAGCAGCAGCGAGAATTCATCCGAATGATCCACAACGTGTACAACGCGCCTTAGAAGTTTATGAAATTAGCGGTAAACCATTGAGCTCTTTTTTTAAGGATGAAACCGATAATAAGCTACCTTATCAGGCTATAAAGATAATTATAGCGCCGTCAGATCGAAAAATACTCCATGACATAATTGCTCAGCGCTTTCGAACTATGTTGACACAAGGTTTTATTGAGGAAGTTCAGGGTCTGTATCAGCGTGGTGATTTAACTGAGCAGATGTCCTCGATGCGAGCGGTGGGTTATCGACAAGCTTGGGCTTATTTACAAGGGTTAGATGATTTTGAAGCTATGACTGAAAAGGCTATTATTGCCACGCGACAGTTGGCAAAGCGCCAATTTACATGGTTACGTAGAGTGACTGACGCCAGTAGTTTTCAGACGGAACAAGAAAATTTATTGACCGATGTTATGGGGGTGGTGAATGCGCAGTTGGGTATTAGGAACTAGATTAGCCAGTATTGATTTTAATAAAAGGATAATACTCGTATGAAACAATAGCTAGTGTTTATAAGCTCATTGTATAATCCATTAATTATTGATTTTCATTGGACTCAGTCCTTGCATGTTGTGGTGCGTTAGGTTGCTTCTTATCGCGGCCGTGAGAGTTTTAAGTGTATCTTGAAAGCCATTTTTAAAACCTTAAGGAATAATTGACGTATGAATTTAGAAAAAAGCACCATACTCCGCCGTCGTGGCATTTATTTATTACCTAACTTGTTTACTACAGGCGCTTTATTTGCAGGTTTTTATGCAATTACCTCAGCAATGGGGGGGCGCTACGAAACAGCCGGAATAGCTATTTTTATAGCTATGATTTTAGATGGTCTCGATGGACGCGTAGCGCGTTTAACCAATACTCAAAGTGACTTTGGTGCGCAATATGATAGTTTGTCGGATATGGTTTCATTTGGTGCTGCTCCCGCATTAGTGATGTATTTGTGGGCTTTTTCAAGTTTGGGAAAATTAGGTCTGTTTGCGGCTTTTGTACATATGGCGGGCGGAGCCTTAAGATTAGCTCGTTTTAATACACAATTAACCTCTGCAGATAAGCGTTACTTTCAGGGTTTACCCAGTCCTGCCGCAGCGGCAATACTGGCTGGTTTTGTCTTGATCTGTTTGGAGTACGGTTATTCCATAGAATTTATAAAGTATCCTGCGGTCATATTAACGATGACTACAGGTTTGTTAATGGTGAGTAATTTTAGGTATTCCAGCTTCAAAGATATCGATTTAAAAGGTAAAGTGCCTTTCTTTGTGGCAATTGCCGTTATGCTGGCGATTGCTTTTGTTATGGCTCAACCTCAAACTATGTTGTTTTTGTTATTCTTGGTGTATGCGATTTCAGGACCGGTAGTAACATTAGTTGCGCGTAAGCGTAGAGCACGATCTAAAATCGTAAAATCTGCTTGAGAGCCCAAGGTCATTCGCGTATAGTCACAGTTTATGATTGATTTATACCACTCATATTTTGTAGCTAACATGGCTAACGCTATTAAAAACCAAGGCTATGTAAGGCTAAACCTCTCTTTAAGATTATTGCCCTGACGGGCGATTATCTTTTTCAAAAGCTAGTGATCCCACCTTATTAATTGATATCAATTTAAACGTTGATTTATCTCCATGAATGGAGTTTTTATGAAAGACCAGTTAATTATATTTGATACCACCTTACGCGACGGCGAACAAAGCCCGGGCGCATCGATGACTCGTGATGAAAAAGTCAGAATAGCCAAAGCCTTGGAACGTCTAAAAGTAGACGTTATTGAAGCAGGTTTTCCAGCAGCGAGCCCTGGCGATTTTGAATCGGTACAAGCGGTCGCTAGTGTTATAAAAGATAGTATTGTCTGTGGTTTGGCGCGAGCTCTCGATAAAGATATAGACCGCGCTGGACTCGCTCTTAAAAGTGCAAAGCGATCACGCATTCATACCTTTATTGCTACTTCTCCTATACATATGCAAATGAAGTTGCAGATGTCTCCAGAACAAGTGATAGAGCATGCTGTTAAGGCCGTTAAGCGAGCGAGACAGTACACTGATGATGTTGAGTTTTCACCTGAAGATGCAGGTCGTTCCGATGAAGATTTTTTGTGCCGCATATTGGAAGCCGTCATCAATGCTGGAGCGACTACGCTAAATATTCCTGATACCGTAGGTTATAGCGTACCTCAGCAATTTGGTGCCACTATTGCCAATTTAATTCAACGTATTCCTAATTCAGATAAGGCTATATTTTCCGTACATTGCCATAATGATTTAGGCTTAGCTGTGGCTAATTCTTTGGCTGCGGTTATGAATGGAGCACGTCAGGTTGAATGTACTATTAATGGTTTAGGTGAACGTGCCGGTAATGCTTCACTAGAAGAAGTAGTGATGGCTGTTCGCACGCGCCATGATGTTTTTAGCTGTCAAACGGGTATAGATACTCGAGAAATTTTGACTTGTTCAAAACTGGTATCATCCATTACTGGATTTCCTGTGCAACCTAATAAAGCTATTGTTGGGGCTAATGCTTTTGCTCATGAAGCCGGCATTCATCAAGATGGCGTATTAAAAAGCCGAGAAACCTATGAGATTATGCGCGCTGAAGATGTTGGTTGGTCAGCTAATCGCATGGTTTTAGGTAAGCATTCTGGTAGAAATGCCTTTAAGAGTCGTATCACGGAATTAGGCTCTGAATTCGCTACAGAAGAAGAGTTAAACGACGCTTTTGCTCGCTTTAAACAATTGGCTGATAAAAAGCATGAAATCTTTGATGAAGATTTACAAGCCCTTATTTCAGAGGCAGGCTTTAAGGCAGAAGATGAATGCGTCAAATTGATCGCCTTAAAAGTATGCTCAGAAACCGGTGAAATTCCTAATGCTACAGTAACCTTACGCATAGCTAGCAAAGAAGTGACTGGTAGTTCTGATGGTGGCGGTGCGGTTGATGCCAGCTTGAAAGCCATTGAGAAACTGGTTAAGTCTGAAGCGACCTTAGAGCTATATTCTGTCAACAACATCACTAATGGCACTGATGCTCAAGGTGAAGTGACGGTGCGTCTTGAAAAATCAGGACGTATTGTCAATGGTTTGGGTGCAGATACCGACATTGTTATCGCATCCGCTAAGGCTTATATTAATGCAATTAATAAATTACATAGTCCAGATCAACGCAGGCATCCTCAAAAAGGCGATGTTTGAGTTTCAATAGTAAACAACTACGTTGATCTTGGAGGCTGATTTTGGATAATGCCCTGCGTTTGCAATATTTGGAAGCCATGGGCATTGATGTCTGGGTGCCAAGACAACGTTTGATATCTGATTCTGTCGTTGCCGATAATCAGCAGGATATGGCAGGGCAGGCTTTAATAAGTGCAGGGCAGTGTGATTTATGTGATCTTCAGGTACATACACTATTAGGCGTGGGTAATCAACAAGCTGATTGGTTACTCGTGGTTGAAGCGACTAGCGCAGATGAGGTTGTGCAAGGTCTATTTTTTGAAGAGCCTGCTGGTTTACTATTAACTGAAATGTTACGTGCGATAGATCTTAGCTGCGAAGAGGTTTTTATTGCTCCTTTAGTTGAGTGTAAAACGTTTGATCTTCATGGCTCTTCTATGAATGGAACTGAATACTGTACCGGACATCTTCTTAGTCAACAGCAACTTATTCAACCTAAAATTATACTGGCAGTCGGCGATAAAGCGGCGCAAACTTTATTAAAAACACCACAATCTCTAGAGAGTCTTAGAGGTCGCTGTCACTATTCACATGAAATCCCCGTGGTTGTCATCGAACATCCCGCTAATTTATTACGCTCTTTATTAGAAAAGCGTCATGCTTGGCAGGATTTATGTTTTGCGAAACAAATAATTAATAATGAAGGTAAGCTATGCGTGGCTGGTTAGATAAGATTAAAAGCGTGATAATTTACGATGCAGACAAGGAGTTCTACGCTAAAGTGTTTCCTGATTCAGTACAAAAGAAAGATTTACTACGCTTGCGCACTATGACACATGCGGATTTACCAAAGGTACTAGAAATAGAAAGAAAAAACTATTTGTTTCCTTGGGAAGAAGACATCTTTACCGACTGTTTTAAAGCCGGATATAGTTGTTGGGTCTGCGAGTTCGATAATAAAGTATTAGGTTACAGTTTATTGTCAATGGCTGTAGGTGAAGCACATATACTTAATATTTCTGTTGACCCTGCTGAGCAAAAACAGGGTGTAGGCCGAAAAATGTTAGAACATCTAATTAGTATAGCTAGAGGTAAAGCCGAATCAGTTTTTTTGGAAGTAAGACCCTCTAATATATATGCTATCGCCTTATATGAAGATATGGGCTTTAACGAAATTGGTGTGCGAAAAGGTTATTATCCAGCAGAGCATGGGCGTGAAGATGCCATTATGTTGGCTCTTCAGCTATTCTAATTGTTTAGGTTAAGGACATAATAATGCGTATGGTTTGAAGTAAAGCAGCTTAAGCAGTATTTCAAGCAACACATAAAATTATTCTGCTCATGCTATTTAAGTAGTATGAGCCATAAACATAATGACATGATTCAATCTCAGAAGACCATAAGTATGATAAAATGCCTCTTTTTTTGTTCCACCTTCTATTCGGCTTTATTTACTTATGATTAAACAGCGAACTTTAAAAAACACTATTAGGGCTACAGGTGTAGGCTTGCATACTGGCGAAAAGATATATTTAACTTTACGTCCCGCAGAACCTAATACAGGCATTAAATTTCGTCGAGTAGATTTTGATGTGCCGGTTACTATTCAGGCAACACCTGAAAATGTCGGTGAAACCGTGTTATCAACTACTTTGGTTTCAGGTGATGTAAAAATATCGACTATTGAACATTTACTTTCAGCCTTTGCAGGTCTTGGTATCGATAATGCTATTATTGATGTTAGTGCTGCCGAAGTACCTATTATGGATGGCAGTGCCGGCCCTTTTGTATTTCTATTACAATCAGCCGGTGTAGAAGAGCAAGATTGCCCTAAGCAATATATTAAAATAAAACGCAATATCAAAGTGGAGGACGGCGATAAGTGGGCCGAGTTTAGTCCCTTTGAAGGCTTTAAAGTGACTTTCACCATTGATTTTGAACATCCTGCTTTTGAAGAGCATCTTAAAACCGCATCCATGGATTTTTCATCAACGGCTTTCGTTAAAGAAGTGAGTCGCGCCAGAACTTTTGGCTTTATGAAAGATATAGAAATGCTGCGAGAAAATAATCTGGCCTTAGGCGGAAGTCTTGATAATGCCATAGTCGTTGATGACGATAAAGTTATCAATGAAGATGGTTTACGCTGTGCGGATGAGTTTGTTAAGCACAAAATTCTAGACGCTATTGGTGATTTATATTTATTGGGTCATAGTTTAATTGGTGAATTTACCGGTTATAAATCAGGACACGGTTTAAACAATAAATTGCTGCGTACGTTGTTGGAAAATAAAGATGCCTGGGAAATGGTCACTTTTGATACTGATGAAGAGGCGCCTATATCTTATATGCCTTCCGCCGAAACGCCTAGAGCTCCTGAATAAATCTATTCTATTAGTCAAAGAGGCGAACAAATCGTCTCGTTGATTGTCGCCTGCTTTAAAAAAATTTAGAGATAGCTAGCTTTAAGTTAAGTTTTCAACTTTGATAAAATTGTCTGGCCGCGTTACTTTGTAAATGTCT
>CAIVGC010000221.1 GCA_903905335.1 uncultured Methylococcaceae bacterium | reverse complement strand
CGCTAGATGATGCACAAGCTAGAGCGGCAAGAGACTTATTAGCTTACGATGGCGAAGTCTATCCACAAGATGGTTGTGCAATTACTCTTTCGGTTTTACTTAGGGATGCTGGTATTGATGTGCCATTGACTTATCAAGCAATCGAATTAGGTGAATATTTAAAAAATATTCGTAAATGGGAAGTAATATCGGCATCCTTCATTTACCGGTTTACACTTTATGCAATTCCTGGCTTTATAAAGTCATGAAAACGGGTTTCTTTCGATGTACAAATGAACACAAACCTTCAGTTCATTGTACAATGAAGGTTTATATCCATGCCATTAGCCAATCCAGATGATTTCCAATTCGCACTTGAAGAGCCCTTTTACGGAAGGCTGTTTACGCGGCGTCCAGATCTTACCAACGACATTCGTTTGCTCATTGGCACTAACGCTCTGCATGCCCTATTAAATGGTGTCTGGGGAACAATAACTCATTTGGCAGATGAATATGGTATTTCCAGAACATTTATTTACACACTGGCCAATAGCTTAAAGAAAGTCGGTCAGCATCTTTTTGAGGAAGCTGCAGCTGCACCTTCCGCCTCGGCCCTCCGAGAGCAAGCCTTGACAGGTATGCTGTCGCTCAGACTGGAGGGCACTAGCAGTATCGGCGCAACCTCTACCGTCATGAGTCGATTCGGATTGGAAATGTCCTCTACCGGTTCTATCAGCCAATCACTGTCACAAATCGGCGGCCTATTACCCATGACAGTCTCTACGGAACTGGGTATCATTCAGTATCTGGTTTTTACCAGTGATGAGATTTTTTCTAAACAGGTTCCCATACTGATTACCGTAGATCCATGTAGTAGTGCTATTCTTCGAATGGAGCTTGCCAATACCCGTAATGCTGACGACTGGAAAAATCATTTTGAGTGTCTGTCGGATAATGGACTCAAGGCTATCTATCTGGTTTCCGATGACGGTACCGGCATTCGTGCCGGCCATGCCAAGGCTATCGGTGGGGTACGCCAAACAGACACTTATCATGCAATTGCCCATCGATTGGGAAGCTGGTGTGGTCGCCTTGAAACAGCGGCTTACGCCGCGCTTGAAAAGGAATATGATGTGGAAAGAAAGCTGAAGTCGGCTAAAAGTAAGGGTGTGCAAGAGAAACGGCAAACCACTTACACGCAAGCCATAGACCTTGCTGAAAAAGCCATTACACTTTACGACGAGTATAGTTATCTGTATCGTTGTGTGATCAGTGAACTCAATCTATTTGATGGTAATGGTCATCTGCGCAGTGGACGACAAGCTGAAGAAGGCATCAACATGGGGCTTACGCTGATTGAAGAGTTAAATCACATGCCTACGCGGAAAGCGGTCACTCAGGTAAGACATGCTTTACCTGATTTGTTCCATTATTTCGATATCGCCAAACAGGTCGTCACCGAGTGTGGCGAGGTAGGCATCGATGAGTTCAGTTTGAAGGCTTATTGCAGTGCGTGGCAATGGGGAAAAGCGGCGCGGAAAGCTAAAAAGAGCGGACGGAAAAAGATCGCCCAGGACCAAGAGCAATTCTGCCTGGACATCGCCATGGGCTTGCAACAAGAAACTGAGGAAGAAGATCTGCTGACTCAGCATGCGGTTTATTCCAGGCTGGATAAAATCGTTCAGAGTTCGGCTTTGGT
The DNA here is from genome assembly GCA_903905335.1 of uncultured Methylococcaceae bacterium. GTDB lineage: Bacteria > Pseudomonadota > Gammaproteobacteria > Methylococcales > Methylomonadaceae > Methylobacter_C. The sequence continues at coordinate 465 of CAIVGC010000221.1, read as the reverse complement.
AGAGTGTATCAATTCAATTCTACGACCGTACTTGAATAACTGCAAAAACCAGATCACCCAGGAAATGCTCAATCTGATTATGCATTATCATAACCATCGGCGTTATCGTGACGGTGTCAGAAAAGGTAAGACGCCCATGGAAATTCTAACGGGAACAGAGCAAACCCAGGATTGGCTTGAGATTCTGCTGAATATCGTCAGAGAGAAAAAGCCAGAACTACTACTGATTTCTTAAATTTAAGAAACAGCTAAGCCGTTTATCTTTAAAGTCACTGGCCGTTTTTTAATGGCTACGGTAGCTTGTTGTTAATTTTTTATTGACATCAAAAGTGTCAACTACTTTTAGGCCGCTATGAAGGATGCCCAAAATCCCACTATTTTTTATTATTCTGGCGTTAGAATTCATTTGTTTTTTTTGGCTTTTTAACATGCGTAATTAACGAGCATATTAGCGTATGGTTTATT
>CAIVGC010000220.1 GCA_903905335.1 uncultured Methylococcaceae bacterium | reverse complement strand
TCATGATATTACTCTCTAAGTTTAACTTAAGTTTAAAAAGGTCTGTACTTGGTGTTGCTGGTTAAAGCTAGGTTTTAAAGGTCTTGCAGTATTTCCTTTGGAGCTAGATAAATATTGATCATTTCTTACTATAGCTACTGTAAAGTCTGTGAAATGTTTAACACGTCCTGCTATGGTTACTATAGGTCTGAGAAATGTTTAATAGGTCTTACTATAGCTACTATAGGGTCTGCTAAATGTTTAACACACCTTAGTATAGCTACGGTAGGTCTGAGAAATGTTTAGTAGGTTTTGCTGCAGCTACTATAGAGTCGGCTATATGTTTAACAGGTTTTTCTAAAGCTACTATCGACCCTAAGAGCCGCTTAATCTGTCGTAGACATTATTTAAGATTCTGTCTAGAGTGATCTTAAAAATGACACATATTTTCTAGTTAATAAGCTGCTGTTTTTTTAAAGTATTACATAATAAGATTTTTAAAAATATACGTAGTAATACCGACTTGGTGGATTTATGTTGTTTGTGTGATAGATTACGAAATCGCTAACAATAGCCAGTTCTCATTTACCTCTTATTTAAACTTACCCATGTTTATCCTTCATAGTTCCAATAAAACTGAAAATTTAGTAGGGCATTTAACGCATGTTATTAAAACTATGCCCTTAAGTTCACCTTTTGCTAAAGAAGTATTCTTGATTCAAAGTCAGGGCATGGAGCGTTGGTTGTCGCAACAATTGGCAGGGCAGCTTAAGGTTTGGGCTAATTATGAATTCTTATTTCCGGGTAAGTTTTTTAGTTCTTTAGCGCAGCGTGTCGATAGTCGCTTAAATGATGCGGCCTTTGAACGTAACCTGATGTTATGGCGCATTGAAGCTTTATTGCGGCAGCTTGATGGTGCTGAGTTTTTGCCGATAAAGAATTATTTGTCGACTGATAATCAAGATTTAAAGCGCTATCAACTGGCTAAACAGTTGGCGCAAATTTTTGATCAATATCAAATGATGCGTCCCGATATGCTCAGTCTTTGGCAAAAAGGTGCTCTGCTTTATGACAACGCTATAGAACGTTGGCAACGATCTCTATGGTTGGCCATTTGTGAACAAACTGGCAACAAGCATCGTGGCGCCTTATGGCTGGAGGCTATTGCTAAATTTAATAATACCGAGCCTGGTGCTTTAAGTGCAATGTTACCTGAGCGTATTTGGGTATTCGGCATTAATACCATGCCGCCGATATTTTTGAGCTATTTAGAGGGCTTAGCTAAACATTGTGATGTACATTTCTTTTTACTGAATCCTTGCCAAAGTTATTGGGACGATCTGGTTAGTAAGCGACTACGCTTGCAAGATGAAATCTTTGGGGGTCATCCTTTATTGTCTGCTTTAGGTCAGCAAGGTCGTGAGTTTCAGGTTCTGCTGCATGAGCAAGTTAATCCTGATTTTGAACCAGAGAGTTTTGAACACAGTGATGACTATCAGCAAGCCACGGTGTTACAAAAACTTCAAAACGATATTCTGAATAATCAATTGGATGAACAAGTCGGCGTTAGGCCATTACACGCGGATAATTCAATTAGCATTCATGCTTGTCATTCCCGATTGCGTGAAGTCGAAGTCTTAAAAAATCAATTATTAGCGGCTTTAGAGCACGATGCGAGTTTGGAATTGCGCGATATCGTGGTGATGGCTGCCGATATTGAAGTCTATGAGCCGTTTATTTCGGCAGTCTTTAGCGATATACAACATGCTATTGCTGACCGTAGTTTACGTTTAAGCAATAACACCTTAGATGCTTTTATTCGCTTTTTGGCCTTGAGTCAAAGCCGCTTAGGTTGGCATAGTGTCTTGGATTTACTAGAGCAGTCCGTTATTTATAGCAACTTTGCCTTATCTGAAACCGATTTAGAGTTAATTAAATATTGGCTAGAAGAAACCCATGTGCGTTGGGGGCAGTCTGCTCAACATAAAAAAGAACTGGGCTTGCCAGAGCTTAACGAAAATACCTGGCAAGCGGCCTTGGATAGATTATTGATGGGTTACGCAGTAGGCTCAGAGGATGAATTCGTTTGTGATGTTTTGCCGTTTCCTGATATTGAAGGTTCTTCAGCCCAAGCGTTAGGCGGTTTGTGCAGCTTTATGAATCTATTATTTAAAGCGAAAAATGAGCTTAAACGCCCTAAGACTTTATCCAGTTGGACAACTCAACTGAGTTATTATGCAGAACAATTGCTAGGACTCTCTAGCTCTATTGAACAGCAACAGCTACATGAGCTATTAACAGCCCTATCGCTAGATTTAGAGGACGTTCATAACGAGCCCTTGGCTTTGCCGATTATTACTAGTTGGATAGAAGATCGCGTCTCTGAAAGTAAATCCACACAAGGTTTTTTACGTGGACAATTAACCTTTTGTTCTATGTTGCCGATGCGCTCTATCCCATTTAAAGTCATCGCTTTACTGGGTATGAATGAGGGTGAGTTTCCAAAAATAGATCAAAGTCCGACCTTCGATTTGTTGTCACAACATTTTCGTAAAGGTGATCGTTCGCGCCGTACCGATGATCGCTATCAGTTTTTAGAAATTTTATTATCGACACGACAACAATTGATTATGACCTATATTGGTCAATCTATCGCTAATAATGAAGTTATCTTTCCATCTGTGGTGATTAGCGAGTTGCTTGAAG
>CAIVGC010000219.1 GCA_903905335.1 uncultured Methylococcaceae bacterium | reverse complement strand
TAAGAATTCTACTATACGATATGTACATCCATGTACTCTGGATCCTTTGCAGTCCATGCCGGGATGACGAATGTGATGTTTTTCAGATGCTTATAAGATTTGTATTGATCGGTCTTATTTTTATTTAGGAAAGATGTCTAGTTAACCATATTTATGGGGAAACCTCATCGTTTAGTTTAGTATCAAATTGCTGTAGTTTTAGCTTGAGTTGATCAATGGATTGTTGATGCCATTGATTTTTACGCGCATAAATAGCTGCAAAATTATTGCTATAAACTAAAGTCCAGTCAGGATTCATATTAAAGTAGGCGATAGATGCTTCTTCGGCTGTTAATAAAGCCCAGCTAACTTCAGGGTGCTGATCAAATAAAGCGTTTAATTTTTTTTCTCCGCCGACTAATCCATTGGCATTCATAAAAGATTCAATAAAATCATCTTGATAAAGTTCGCCACGACTATCAATGAAGGTGTTAAATCCTTGGAATATTAAATACCCACCTAATGCGTAACTGTTATATACCTTACCAGGCAGATTTTCTTGGCGTATGGTTGTTAGTATTGAGTTGATGTTTTTGCTGAGTGGATACTCTATATCTTTATAGGCAAAGATATAGATCGACCAACTCATTAGCGCCGAAATTAGGAGCATTTTGCCGTAGCGAGTAATGGGTAATAATGAAGTTAGAGTAAATTTATGGGGTTGGCTTGATATCCGCCAATGTTTTGCAAGTGGGGCGGCCAATAATAATGGTGCTTGTAAGGACATTAGGTCACTTCCGTAGCGCTGATGTTTTAACGATAAATGGATTAAGCCAATTAAGAAAATTAATCTTAATAAAGGTAGTTCCATTTTTTGGGTGAAACCAAAAATAATCACAGCGATAATCCAAAGCTCAAGAAATTGAAAGCTTTGAAAGTTAGGAGAAAGCCACTCGCCAATGTGACTGGTCAGATAATTTTGTCCGGTTAGTTGAAAGGGCAGTAATATGCCTCTTATACCTAAGGGGGTTGCAGCAAGGCAAGCTAGGCAAATTAGCAGAAAGCAAGTCCATTGCTTAGTCAGTTGAATTCGGTCGACAGTTTGTGGTGCAGTTGTTATCGCTTCGATAGCAAAAAACAGGGCGTAAACAATACCAATCAAGAAACTGCCGTGAATATTGGCCCATAAAATCAGCATTAAGATTAAATAGCGTGAGGGTGCTTGGTGTTGTTCACTGGCCTTAAGTAATTGTACAAACCAAAAAGTCATGATGGGTAAGGCCAGAATATGTGGCCTAGGCATAATGTGCGGCATCAGCAATCCATACCCCATAAGTGTCAGGTATAAAGCCCGTATTGTGGGTAATTTTGCTATCAAATACCTGAGCATAATTAGAATGCTCAGTGTGAGGGCAATCATGCCCATCATCACTAGCCCCGGCCATCCTAAGATATTAAATATTAAATAGATAATGACTTCGGATAGCCATTCATGAGGCGTCCAAGGCTTATCAGCTTTAGTATGTGAAAAAATGCCCGTACTAGGAATCTTGAGATTATTGACTATCCATTCACCGACTTTAATATGCCAATACACGTCATATTCAGTCTTAAAATAAAAGGTGATTAGGATCGTTATTAAACCAATAGTTAGCCAAAATAATGTTCGAGTATGTGCTAGGTTGTTCATGAATTAGATAGTTAAAATGGATACATTTAAATTTAAGTCTTAGTAATACTAATTAATTTCCGGCTTGATTGAGGCGCGGGCGAGCCTTAAAAGGCTCGCCGCTAAGTAGGGGTTTGTAATCAGCAAAACAAAATACCCAGGCCTGATCATCTTTTAAAAATTCAAACATTGCCGTTGTTTTAAGGCTAAAAATTAAAACACCATCTAGACTGAAATAGTCCTGGATATGTGACTTAATAGCTTCACATCCACTTAAATGCCATATTTCTGTATTTTTGTAACCATACATTACAAACCATATTTTACGTTCTGGATTAGAATGATCTGCGTTTATCTGTAACTTTAAGTTTTCTCGGAAAGGTTCCCAGTTATGATAGGATTTAAAGGGCGGATCAAAAGGTGCAATTACTGTGGTTTCATGATAATAAGGGAAAACGGCATAATTATCGTACGGTGTTAGTCCAGCATCTTTAGCATATAAAAAATAATGATAAGAGAAACGTTCGGTATCAATTAGGTCGTTAGCTTTAAGATGTTGATCCAAAAACTGTTGGCCAGCATTGAATTTTTTTTGTTTTAGTACAAATTCGGTTTCATATTTTAAATAAATATCATGTTCTTTAAAAAGAAGTACGGTTAAAACAATAAGCCCTGCTCCTAGATATTGAGCAAAGCGACGTAGTTTTAAAAAATACACTAGGTTTTCTAGGCCATAACCTAATGGGAGAATAACAAAGGGTAAAAGATAATAGCTATGCCGTCCCGGTGACAACGGATAAAGGTTGGTTAAGGTCGAAAATAAAGCTATTGCCCAGACTGATATGACTAGACTGTAGAGTGCCGTATTTTGCAAGCGCAGACTCAGTACACATTTAATGTAGAGACTAAAAAGTAATAGGGCACTAAAGACTAGTATGAATAGCTTAGCGTCGGATGTTGGCTCAACTATGCCTATTAACGGGCAAAAATAATTGGATATCATCCAGCATGTTGAAATAAATCGGGCTAAGAAACCATCTGGTAGGCTAGCAGTTTCTATGGATATTTGATTCCACATTGGACCGGCAGTTCCGGGTGCCAGAAAGTGAAGATAAGAAAACACTCCTAGCAGCAATAAGGGTAAGAAAGACGCACTAAATAAGGCAAAATGATGCCAGCGCTTTTTTGAAATCAAATCCCATCCTTGAGATAAGCCTATGGCCGCGGTAACTAAAAAACCAGTAAAATGAGTAGCTGAAGCAAGAAATAACAATAGGGTGAATAAGAATAAGTCTGTGTGTTTTTCTTGACGTTGATAACGGACGAAATAGTAGAGTGCCCATGATAAAAAAGCCATAAAAAAAGCATAGTTTCTGATGCTGATAGAGGTTGAAACAGCAACGGGTAAAAATGCAAAACATAAAGCGCAAAATAGACCTAAAAAACTCCCACGCAATAGAAAGCCGACGCGATACATACCGATAATAGACAGCAGACTTGCGGCAATACCGAATAAGCGTTGATGAAAAGCGTCAGCTGAGATCATTAATAAGTAATGACGAATAAAATGGGCCAGTGGTGGATGCAGTTCTGCCAAACCTCGACGCCAAACTTCTTGTAGCGTCTCTCCTTTAGCCATAATCATGAATTCTAATTCATCTGTGTTAAAGTAATATTCGTTAATGCCGCTTATACGTATCCATAGGCCGCCAAGTAATATGCTTAATAGTGATATTTTAGAAAAGTAGCGCTTATCCCTTAGTCGATCTATATAATTAGTCATGTCAAAGATTCAATATCGTACGTTAATTTTAATTGTTGCCTACAACGCGGAACGGCATATTAGCACTGTATTAAAGCGCATTCCAGAAGCCATTTGGAATGGAGAAAGCTATGATTGTGAGATATTGGTTATAGATGATTTTTCGTGTGATGAAACCGTTCAAGTTTGCAATGATTATTGTCTAAACAATAATCGAAAAGTTACCTTACTCCGAACGCCCTCTAATCAGGGTTATGGTGGTAATCAAAAAATTGGCTATAGCTATGCGTTAAAAAATGGCTTTGATGCGGTGGTATTATTACATGGTGATGGGCAATATGCGCCCGAGTTACTTCCGCAAATGATAAAGCCACTGGCTGAGCAAAAAGCTGAGGCGGTATTTGGTTCAAGAATGAAAGTTAAAAAAGATGCGCTTAAAGGTGGAATGCCTCTTTATAAATTTATTGCCAATACCTTGCTTACGGCACTACAAAATACCATTCTGGCTAGTGATTTTAGTGAATTTCATACCGGTTACCGCGCTTATTCGGTGTCCGCATTAAAGCGTATCCCTTATCTTTATAATTCCGATTGGTTCGATTTTGATACCGACATTATTATCCAGTTAATCAATCAAGAGATTATAACGATTGAAATTGGCATACCGACGCATTATGGTGATGAAATTTGTCATGTAGATAATCTGCGTTATGGTGTGGCTATTTTACGCTCTTGTTTGCAATCCAGAATGCAGCGTTACGGGATTTTTTACCATCGTAAGTTTGATTATAAGGCCTTGTCTGCAACTGAGGAAGGTGTCGGGGATCACTCGCATTATAGAAATAAAAGTCATTTTGATAGTAGTCACTTTTTTGCCTTGTCTTCAGTGGCCAACGGCGAAACTATTCATGATGTGGGCTGTGGCGAGGGCCATATTGCTAGAGCATTACAAGCACGGGATTGCATAGTGCATGGGCTGGATGATTGCACGCCTCGCGATATCAGTGTATTTGCTAGTTTTACTCAAATGAATTTGAACAAAGCCGCTGACTGGAAAAATATCCAGATTAAAAACCAGTGTGACGCTATTTTTCTGTTAGATATCATCGAGCATTTGGATCATCCTGAAGCGTTTATGGAGTATATTTTTCAACAGATTAAAGGTACCGATATCCGTATTATTGTTACTACACCTAATATTGCCTTTGTTGTTATGCGTATCATGCTCATGTTAGGCCATTTTGAATACGGTAATCATGGCATTCTTGATAGGACGCACAAGCGCTTATTTACTTTTTCTTCCTTGCAGCGCTTAATGGAGCAGTCAGGTTTTATAGTAGAAAGCCAAGCAGGTATTCCTGCACCTTTTCCCTTAGCCTTTGGAGATCATGCTATAAGCTATCATTTACTTACTGTGAATAAATGGTTGATTGCACTTTCGAAAGGCTTATTTTCATTCCAAATTGGCATGGTATTAAAGCCCAAAGTTGATTTTGAAACGGTTTTTTTGAAAACAATCAACTCTGATGCCGGTCGGGGTTTGTAACCCCGACCGAAACGTTTGGATGCCTTAATAGCTTTCGAAACTTTAAACGTTGGGGACGGGGCTGCAAACTTCGTCCCGCTTGGTTACCCGCTACGATTCACCTAGAGCCAAAATAAAGTCTAACGTTCTGCGTTCACCTTATGATAATTTCCTACAACCCTAGTAATCGGCGACTTTCTTAGGTAAGCGGCGAATACCTGACGTAAAAAACCTAGGCCTTACGGAATCTGCGGCTATCACAGCGCAGCCGCGAGTAGCTAACGAAACTCATAGATATCTTAAGTATTTCGCGAATATCTAACGCACTTAGCGCCTATTAAATTAATTTCGCGAATATCTTAAAGAAATATAGACTAACTTATATAATGAGTTTAAAATTAAAAACAGACGCGAATTATAGTCATTTTTCGTTAAAAACAGACGGAATTCGCGTTTTTCTATAGATATCAGCATAATCTATATGTTACAGTTATTTTACGCTAGCTATCGGCGAGTTTACTCCTATTCTCGCCGAAACCTAACTATATCAGCCTATAACGCCAGCTAGTCGCGTGATAGTTTTTGCACAGATGATCCACCTAATGCTTAGTTCTTTAGCTAAAGGCTTATGCCTTTTCTGTAGTGCTTAAGTTAATTGTTGCTGTACCCATTATTTTATGACGCTGACATGGGGTGGGGTGCAGTAAATTTTTATTTTCTATGAGGTATAAAATGAAAAAGTTAAAAGTTCGCCTAGACTTTGCCAAATTCCTGGTCGTCGATAAGATTACCTTTTACTTAAATGCTATTACAAAATTAACGTCGAATCCTTATTTCACGACACCGGATGTGCCTTTATCGGAGTTATCTCTTGCAGTCGCTAATATGCAAGCGGCGATGATAGCCGCTGAAGATGGTGGCTACACCGCTAAATCACATTTACGTGATGTAACAGAAATAGCAGATCAGTTATTTATAAGAACAGCACGTTATATAGACAGAATTGCCGATGGTGATGAAACCAAGATTTTAAGTAGTGGTTTTCATGAAACCAAACAACCAGCTGCTCATAATAAACCGCCCTTAGAGGTTGCAGATGGCGATCATATAGGACAGCTTAAGTTTAAGGGAAAACAGCACCCGAAAGGCAGAGCTTGTATTTGGCAAGTGTATAAAGGCGATACACTACCCGCAGATGCAGTATGGGTCACCATCGCAACCACTACCTCGGCCACTTTTATTCATGATGGCTTTGAGTCGGGTTGTTATTATTTTTTTAGAATGGCGATAGTAACACCCGATGGCACCACTGATTATTGCGAACCTGTTAAAAAGTTTGTATTGTAATTCTAAGCACCAGCTAAACGGAGTGAACAATTCATATTGTTCACTCTAACATTGTTCACACATACCTGATTGCCGTAACTCAGGTTATCGGTTTTTTTGCAAAGGTAAAACGTGAGTGACCGATATATGAGAAAATAACCATTATCGGTATTATCCCACCTTGTGCGATCCAGAAGGGAATGGCTGCAAAGTCAGTCATAAGCCATAGCATTACAATACCAATCGGGGTAGATGTTCCATAAACTAAATAACTACGCATATATTCTCGCCACCAATTCCCTGTGGTTTTGAATACAAATACTTTATGTGTTAAAAAAGCCATTGAAATTGCAAGGATATTAGCAGCAATCAGTAAGGCTATTATATGAACCTGCTTGAAAAATAAATAATAAAAACCGTTGCTGATACTATAAGCAAATGCAGCGTTCCATCCTCCTGCCAACAGATAGCGTATTTTTCTGGGAATCTTCAAGGTTTATGTCTATTGCTAAATTGATTCTAATAGTGATTGCTATGGCAAAAGGCAAGTTATATTTTATAACAACGCCTAAAGTTCCTGACGAATTTGTAAATATCAGGTTCATAGCGAGCCATTTTTTTATGAACAGATCTAATATTAACAGTTTGCCACTGTAGATGGTTTACTATTTTAATCAGTTGTTCCATTAAGGCAATCTCCTCAGAGTAGACATTAAAGCTGGGACTAGATAGATCTCCCCATTTTTAAAGGGGGGAAGTAAATAATTACGGTGGCTTTGTTAACCCATTATTGTTCCAGCAAGAATAGTCTGTATCAGTTCATATATCATTCGCCCTATTCAAAATGCTATAATCGCCGAAATATCTTTGTTCGACCTTATATGCACAGTCTATGTTCGATTAATTCCTGAGCAGGCTGAAGTAAGGAAACACTGATGGATGCCGATAATTCTTTTGACAAAAAATGCTGTGACTAATGACTGAATAATATATGAAAAGAATATCGTTTCTTTGGCATGGTTTATCCTTATCATGATAATTGTTGCTTATGCCTTATTAAATATTCAAATAAGCTCCAATATTAAGCCCCAATATTAAGAGCCACTTGCAAAACCTATTAACGCGACCGAAATTAGTAGCCAGAAGGGCAAAAAAGAAAATTCACCCGCCTAAAAATGATAAAACAAACGCTTCGTAAAATAAAAAATATAATAAAATTAGCATATTACGATAAGTCTTATCACAGTATTAGCTCATTTTTTCCTTATTCACGCGATTCCACAGCCATAGAAGCGCGAGAAAAACCGATCAAAAAAGAATCGATTAAGAAAATTACTGCCAAACGCGGCCGACCTAAAAATTGTGAAGTCCGCGTTTATGCGCATTGAAAAACAAGCCGATGGCATGAGTCTGGCCGACAGCATGCGACGTAGTAATTAAGAAAAACAGCAAGGGTTATAAAGTCAGTTGGGTAGACTATACATTGCATATTGATGTTGAAGGCGGTGGTATTTCGATCAGTGCGGTGTTAACTTCGGCCTCTATACATGATAGCTAGGTCGCTATTCCTTTAGCCAAGATCAGCAGCGAAAGGATGACTAATCTGTATGACGTCACGAACTCAGCCTACGATGTGCCACAGATTAATGCTATTAACCACGAACTTCGGTAATTTTGCAAGTGGCTCTTAAATATTGGTCTTTTTTAATTTTCAGTCTGGCGTAGTTTTGTGTGAATAGCAGTACACTAAGTCATGTCACTAACAGCTCAAGATACTATGAAATTGACCAAACAAATCCTTAGCGCCGCTCGTAAAAGACTTTTACAGATGCATTATGAAAGTGGTGTCGGCCATATCGGTGGTAATCTTTCTTGTCTTGATGCCATGATGCTCATTTTCCATGAATATTTAGGCTCTGAAGATAGGTTTATTTTATCTAAAGGGCATTCGGCTGGTGCTCTCTATATTGCTTTGTGGAGTCGAAAGCATTTATCTGAGGAGGCGCTGTGCACATTCCATAAAGATAATACCTTGTTGGCAGGACATCCACCGGCTTTAGCGATTAAAGATATATTATTTGCTACAGGTAGTTTAGGGCATGGTTTGTCCTTAGCGGCAGGAACCGCACTTGCTCAGCAATTGAAAGGGCAGAATGGTAAGGTCTTTTGTTTGACTTCGGACGCAGAGTGGCAAGAAGGATCAACTTGGGAGGCTTTGATATTTGCTTGTCATCATAGTTTGAGTAATCTAACGATATTGGTGGATCATAATAATTTACAAGGTTTTGGTTGTACCTCTGATGTTGCATCAATGTCACCGCTTGCAGAAAAAATATCAGGATTTGATTTAAGTATACAAAGTATCAATGGACATGATTTGGTGGCGATACGCCAGGCTTTGAATGCGCCCGCGCATAAATGCCGAATGATCATATTGGAAACCATTAAAGGCCATGGAGTTAGTTTTATGGAAAATCGTATGGAATGGCATTATTTACCAATTAATCAGGAACAATTTCTTCAGGCCGTTAAAGAGATTGATGCTCAATGAGACAACAATTATGTGATGCTTTATTGGCTAGATCAGTTAATCCTAAGATGATATTTCTTACGGGCGATTTAGGTTTTATGGCCTTAGAACCTTTACAGCAGTCAATGAAAGCACGCTTTATTAATGCGGGTGTTGCAGAACAAAACATGGTTTCTGTGGCTGCGGCATTGGCTCGTGAAGACTTTGAGGTTTGGGTTTATAGTATTGCACCTTTTTGTTATGCCAGACCGTTTGAACAAATTCGTAATGATGTTACTTTTCATAAACTGCCTGTTAAATTAATTGGTAATGGCGGCGGTTATGGTTATGGTGTCATGGGACCTACACATCATGCTATCGAAGATTATGGCGTTTTGTTGACTTTACCGATGATGCAGGTTTTTATTCCTGCCTTTGATGAAGATGTCGCAGCTATTTTGGAAGTGGCAGGTGATGATCCAAATCCTGCTTATTTAAGGTTAGGACGAGGTGAGGTGCCGCAAGATTACAAGGTTCCAGTTTACGCGCCTTGGCGGCAATTAACGGCAGGTGAGGGCATGACGGTTATTGTTACAGGCCCTTTAGTGGGCACTTACCTTAACGCCTTTAGAAGTTTGCTCAAAGAACAGCGTCCTAATTTGTGGGTAGTTGCTGAATTGCCCTTAACTCGTCATGCGCTTCCTGCACAGTTGCTAGAACAGTTGGCAGAACAGCGCGGACTTTGTGTCGTAGAAGAACATGTGCAGCGTGGTGGCTTAGGCTCAGAGCTTGCTTTATTACTATTGGAAATGAAGCTCTCCGTGGGATCGTTCCATCATTTATATGCTCGTGCTCATCACTATGCTAGCTATGGTTCACAACAATTTTTGAGAGCCCAGTCGGGGCTAGATGTTGATACCTTAGTGTCTGTGGTGACGGACAAGCTTAAAAAGGATAACTGATGAGCATTAAAACGCATATTCAGGCACTTAAAGGCCCAATTTTGGTGACAGGTGCTTCGGGATTTATTGGCGCCAATCTCTTTAAAATGTTGGCAGCACAAAGACAAGATGTTTTTGCTGTGGTACGTCAAGACAAAGGCTGGCGCTTGGCTGATATTGATGATGAAAAAATAATAGCCGTGGATTTAAACGATTCAGCCGCTACCAAAAACTTAATAGAAACGCTGCTGCCAAAAACGATATTTGATTTTGTAGCCTATGGTGCCTATTCGTTTGAAGAAAGTCCTGAGCTGATTTATCAGACCAATTTTCAATCGTTGGTTAATGCCGTGAGCTTACTCACTAATTTTAGCATTGCGGCATATATTCATGCGGGCAGCTCATCAGAATATGGTTTAAATTGTACGGCACCGTTAGAACTGGATCGCTGTGAACCTAATAGTCATTACGCGGTATCTAAGGTTGCAGCGCAAACCTATTTGCATTATATGGGTAAAGAACACAAATTCCCGGCCATTAATCTTAGGCTTTATTCTGTTTATGGACCACTCGAAGATTCCTCTCGGCTAATTCCTAATCTTTTAAGGCAAGTATTATCAGGTCAGTTGCCGCCCTTTGTAGATCCAGATACCTCACGCGATTTTCTCTATGTAGATGATGCCTGTGCGGCCTTTATTCTCGCTGCTACAAAAATTCAGCCGGATCTTTATGGCGAGAGCTTTAATATTGGTTCAGGGCATAAAACCACCATTGCTGAACTGGCTGAGATTAGCTGCGTTGAGTTTGCTATTAGCGATGTGCCTCAGTATGGGAAAATGTCGGGTCGGAGTTGGGATTTGACTGACTGGTATGCTAACTCAGAAAAAGCAAAAAATTTCTTAGCTTGGCAGCCTGTCTATGATTTGAATAGAGGTTTAAAAGAAACATTTGCTTGGGTTAAAGGCTTAAGTGATGATGAGTTTAATACAGGCACCAAGAAAAATGCCTTGCACAAAAAACGTAGTCTTTCAGCGATTATTGCTTGCTATAAAGATGAGCAGGCAATACCCGTTATGTATCGGCGCTTGACCGAGGTATTTCAAAAAATCGGCATAGATTATGAAATTATTTTTGTCAACGATGGCAGTCCCGATAATAGTGCTGAAGTGATTCGTACTTTAAGTGTTTCAGATACGCGTGTTATTGGTATTTCACATTCTAGGAATTTTGGTTCACAAATGGCCTTTCGTAGTGGCATGGAACTTTCGACTAAACAAGGCGTTATTTTATTAGACGGTGATCTTCAAGATCCACCTGAATTAATTGAGCAGTTTTATGCACAGTGGGAGCAAGGTCACGATGTGGTTTATGGCCGGAGAATAAAACGCGATATGCCCTGGTACTGGGGAATGCTGTATAAGCTTTTTTATCGTGTCTTTGCTGCGTTTAGTTATATAAAAATCCCCTTAGATGCTGGTGATTTTTCCTTGATCGACCGAAAAGTAGTCGGTTGGATTTTAAAATGTCCAGAACGCGATTTATTTATGCGAGGTTTGCGTGCTTACGTCGGTTTTAAACAGATAGGTGTAGATTATATCCGTCCTGAACGCATGTTCGGGAAATCAACTAATAATCTGGTAAAAAATATTGATTGGGCTAAGAAAGGCATATTTTCTTTTAGCGATACCCCTCTCACAATGCTGACTACCATGGGTTTTATCTTATTGGTGGTTTCGTTTTTATTGATAGTAGGTGTCGTTGTATCAAAGCTATTTTACCCTGACATTGCTCCACATGGCATTACTACCTTATTAATAACCATTTTATCGTTTGGTTCATTGAATCTTTTCGCAATTGGTTTAGTAGGCGAATATGTTGCAAAAATTATGTCAGAAGTTAAGGGGCGACCCAGATTGATCCGTTCAGCCTTGATACGTAATGGCCAAGCGACTGAGTTATTACCAGATGGTAAGAGAACCTAATAAGAGTCATGAATATCGATAAAACCAATGTAACCGGCGACAAAGAATTATTTAAGCCCATTCCTGTTTCTTCACCTAAAGATAAGCCGCTACTTTTTTTCATACGCTGTTTAGTGGATCTGCAACTTAAGACCATCGTTGATTTTTTGCTTCCAGAATTAGCCAGTATTTCAAATGATATTATTGATATTGGTGCAGGCAATGCCCCTTGGAAAAGTTTCTTACCTCAAGGTGTTAAATATACTGGCTTAGATATTAAAAATGCCAATGACTTTGCTATGCGTAATCAAGAAGACATTGTTTATTACGACGGTGGTGTTTTTCCTTTTTTAGAAAATCAATTTAGCAATGCCTTATGTATTGAGGTTTTAGAGCATGTTCCTAACACGGGTGTTTTTTTGAGTGAAATATATAGATGCTTAAAGCCAAATGGAAAGGTCATCTTAACGGTACCTTGGTCAGCTCGTAGACACCATCTGCCTTATGATTATTTTCGGTTTACCCCAGAAGCCTTGGAATATCTTTTTAAAAGCAATGGTTTTATAGATGTGTTGATTATTGAAAGAGGCAATGATTATGCAATGGTATTTAATAAGCTCTTATGCTTAGTGCAAAGCTTGTTTTTTACACAAGAAAAGAAAAAATTACCTTTCACTATATTGCTAGGCTTAAGTATTTTACCTGCAGCCTTGATTTTTTTGCTGTTAGCGCATGTTTCTATGTTTTTTGGAATGGGGGCGCGAATAGATCCCTTAGGGTATGCATTAACTGCAAAGAAGCCGTTATGAAAAGGATTAGGCTGTATTTATATTATTTTTCTGCGGTCAACTTTATGAGAATAACTTATTATGCATGAAAAATTTTATGTGATTTTAGCTTACGCATTAATGGGTTTAGTTATTGCTCTGTGGCCGCTGTGGGTAAAAGAAAATGACCTGAAGATTTCAAATGCTTCATTTTTAAAACCAAATACTGTCATTTTTTCGATTGATGTGATTGCAATTATCATATTAAGTTGGGAATTGGTTTCGCTGCCAATCATATTGAGCTTTGGTTTAATTGCACTACTAACATCAAGATCAGGCGGTAGGTTTAATATCATTACAATGGTCCTTAGTTTTTTTTCGCTTTGTATTTCAGCAACGCTACCTTGGTGGTTACACCTTCAAGGCCCATTAGATATCTCAATATATCAGCTCTCCATTTTTAGCTTTATTACATTACTTTTTATTCGTTTATATACAACTAAAGTGTTTGTCGGGCACAGTAAGTATCCCGTTGTATGGATAGGTATCTACATGGTGTTTGCTTCGATACTCTGTTTCTCTACAGGCATCTTCAACGATAGTCTTGCATTTTTATGGCGTTGGCATCATTGGGGGGCTTATGTTGGTCCAGCGGAATTATTATTAACTGGTGCAACGTTGTTTAATGATTTTCCTGTGCAGTATGGGCTTGGTCCCACTGCATTACTTGCAAGTGTTTGTGCTGACGACTGCTGGCAAGGAATGTATGTCATTACGGGATTTGCTACGTTAGTCTTTTCTGTGTTGGTTGCTGTTATGGCTTTTTCTTTTTGTGGTCAAAGATGGTCTGAGCGTTTTGGTGTTCTTATGCTTTGCTTAGTGACTTGTTTTTTTTGGACTGCCTATCCACCAAGCTTAGGTTCGCCGATAATGACGCCATCGGTTTCTGGTTTGCGATTTTTGCCGGTTGTGGCGCTAACGACCTATCTGTTTTATGTCAAACAAATTGAATATTCAAAATTTAGGCTATTTGTTGCACATGGTTTCTGGGTGCTTGGCGCGCTTTGGTCCCCAGAATCTGCGTTTTATGTCACATTTGTGTGGTGGCCCTATTATCTTTTAATTCAGCATGGACAAGGAGACTTTGATTTCCGTATAAAAGGTTTTATAAAGGCAGTGCTGAGGTTGTTGTTGCTAGCTGTTGCGCTTGTCATCATATTTAATACAGTATTTAGTCTGATTTATAACGAAAGGCCAACACTCTATGGATTTTTGGCTTATGCGCTTAACCCTCCAGGAGTTATGTCAATCAATCTTAGGGGGGCGATATGTTATTTTCTACTGGCGAGCGTTATTGGATTGTGTACTTTATGGTATTCATGGCGCAGCGCTGGGGATACGCTCTTATTTCGTCGCAGCTTTTTGGTACAACTTCTTAGTTATAGTGTCTTTTCTTATTTTTTAGGCCGTAGCCATGATAATAATGTATTAAATCTCCTGCCATTTATGTTGTTGGTTTTACTGAATGCGCTATTTAATGCAGAGAGTAAGTTTCTGGTCAGAATGAGCGCCATATTGACCGCTGCTTTACTTGCATGGCTTCCTGTTTTCGGTTGGCAGGCATGGAGTGAGAATATAAATGCAGGTAGAGTGCTCAGCTTTGACTTTAAGCCATTGCGCGAATCGATGTCTTTTTCTAGCCTATTTACACAGAAAAAACTTGTTGATCAATATGCTACTGAGAAATTAGATGCTGGTTTTCCAGGGGATGCTGGGCGGGCTATCGATTATCTTCAGCAAAACTACGGAGAGCCTATTACTGTACTCGATTTTTCATGGAATATGCTTGGCTCTGTTCAACCCTTAGTTTGGAATGTAATCCATGGGCCAGCTAATTTTGCATATATTCCATCTCAGCGTAGGCAAGAATTTTTGTTGAGAATAGCCACATTTCTTAAAAAAAGTGGCTGGCTTGTGATTGACAAAAAATTTCTCTCAGACGAAATATTGGCAGATTTTGACTTTGCTTACGAACGCACAAATCGCCTTGAATTTGGAACTTATTATGCGATTCGCTTTAGCCCGAAGAGATAGTTTTTCTGTTTCAGAGAGATTAGCTTTTTATTTAGACAGATACTGAAGATATATAACGTTATGATAATGCTACGATGTTGTCCCATCTGCAACAAATCGATTGAAGATACAACTTTATTTTTAGAAGAGCATATTGATCAAGCTCTGTTTTCAGAATTTAGTTATGCCTCTCGTAAGGCCCCCGAATACATGTGCTACCGCTTGGTTAAATGTAAGTTTTGTGACTTGGTTTATGCCAGTAATCCGCCAGATCAAAAGCAGCTTGCACAAGCCTATCATAGTGCTGATTACAATAGTTCAGCAGAGGCGGATGATGCCGCCAAAACTTATATGAACATCATGGAACCCGTATTAGCCAATTTAAAGCAAAAAGTAAGTGTCTTGGAAATTGGTTCTGGAACAGGGGTTTTGTTGGAGTTTCTGAGCAATGAGGGCTTTACTCACTTAGTAGGCATAGAGCCTTCTGCTAAAGCTATCGCTAATGCGCCTATACATCGTCGCGAGTGGTTACAAGAGGGGATTTTTGAGGAGGCAAGCTATTTACCAGAAACGTTTGATTTAATTTGCTGTTTTATGACTTTAGAGCATGTTTATGATCCTATGGCATTGGCCATGGCAGCGCATCGATTGTTAAAACCTGGCGGTGCTTTTGTTACGGTTACGCATGATTATGCTGGTTGGATCAATCGGGCTTTGGGTAGAAAATCACCCATCATTGATATTGAACATCTGCAACTGTTTTCAAAAAGCAGTATTAATCGTCTTTTTAGGTGCAGTGGTTTTAGCGCTATTTCAGTAAAACCTTTTGTCAATCGCTATTCATTAAATTACTGGTTACGCTTAACGCCATTACCCAATTTTATTAAATGTTCTTTTAGTTATTTAGATAGTCAATGCAATATAGGGAAAATAAAAATTGCTATAAATGTTGGAAATATTGTTGCTACTGGCTTTAAGTCGAGCCAATAAATTTCTGTATGTTGGCTGTAAAAATAGGCTAAGAATGACAAGCTTGAATAAATTCACGCTTGTATTCAGTGTTATGTAATATTATATGAATGCGGGGCTGTTGTTAGTGTGCTTTAAGATCTATTTTATTTCTGATACTTGGAATAGAGTAGAGCGTCAGTACAAGGAATTTGAAGATGCATTGCAGTATGTCAATCTGGGTAGTAAAATTATCATTGTTCAGGAGGTGTCTACGGATTTAAAAGATTTTGAGCCGTTTCTTTATTATCATATGTGTGCATTATCTATAATTGAACGCTCAGTATTTTGGCCAAACTTTTTTACTGAATTGACGCCAATTTATCCAACTGCTAAAACCGCACTAATAGACTCACCAAGCAGTTCACAGCTTACCATTTTCGACCTACAAAATAACAAATTTAAAAATGGCTATGCTTATGGCAAAGGCTTTGTTGTCTATTGGGAAAGTTGGACTGAAGGTTTTGATTATCTTATTTCAATTAGATTTGAATATATGGAAATCATAGGCATAAAAAATCTTAAGCTAAAGTTTAGAGTGAGTTTTTTCGATATTTATCAGATTAATCATTAGCTTTGGTTATCATTTTCCTTGTAACTTCTGTAAAAAACATAATAGCAGTCAAGATTAAAAAACCAGAAACTAACGCGAGTGAAAATTTAGTAATCAGATTGGCTATTTTTTGTGCTTCAGAAATGGCAAAGGTATAAGGTTTATAGTGTGCAAAGGAAATAGCATGCTCTTTATCCTCAAAACTAAAGTGTGCGCCTAGTTCACAGTGATTTTCATGAGGAAAAACATAACACGCTGGGTTTTTTAAATTCAGTTCGCCATTACTTACTTCATAAATATTACCCGTGTGTAAACTTTTAAAGGGTAATTTCTCAAGACCATAACCGAAGCTAGGATTGTAACAACGAAGTTGTGAGCTACCGCTAGCCAAAGAGTCATTACGATTGATAGTTGTTAATATCTGCCCCTCTTTATCAGTAATAGCGGTTATTTGTTCAATTATTGGGATATGCCCGCCATTAGCTGCAGCTTGATATGCTATTAATACAGTATCTGGTCGATAATCACTTTGATGAAAATAGCTGTGATATTTAAACGCATTGAGAGAGAGAATGCCAAGTAAGCCGATAATTACAATTTGAGTTTGACTGTTTTTAAAATAGACGCATCTTTCTAAAATAATCGAGGCATAAATAATCACTACAGGTATATATATTAACCACCAACGTAACAAACTGCTGCTAGATTTTAGTATTGGGGTTTGCTTTAGTATGGCATTCCATTGCGGGGTATAGATATTCAAAAAGAGTGGTATCAATAAAATTATTACTAACAATGTTAAGGCAATAATTGAACGTTTTTTGTGATGGATTGGTTTCTTTGTGGTAAAAAAGTTGGCTAGTAATCCTCGCAGAATGATCAAGAAGAGAGGAATTATTGTAACCGAAAAATCCCATTCTTGAGGACCTAGTGTTATTTGTAAATTGGTTAGTTGGGGATTCGCCGGTGAATCAAATAATGCGGATAATAGCAAATTTATAGCATAAATCACCCCATCAATACCTGGTAATAAATAATCGCTGCGTTGAAAATTCGACATAAAGCCAATACCAGCTACTAATTTTGCAGCACATAGCGATAATGCAATTAAACTTGCAATGATCGATCTCTCTAAAAAAACACGCCACTCTTTAGGTGTTGGTGAATAGAGGCAAACGATCGCCAATACCGCCAATGATCCTGGAATTATCAAGCTTGTAAATCCAGACTGTAACCAATAAGTAAGACATAGTCCTACCCCGGTTGCATTTAGCAATGAAGAAAGCTTAATTCGTCCTTCTTCTTTTACCGTCGGCTTTAACAGAAGATAAGCAACAAGGGGGATTAACATAAAACCCTGGAATCCGAAATGACCAACGATCATGCGGTGCGTATAAAAACCGTTGAACATGAATAAAGCTGAGCCTAGCAAGGTGGTTTTTGTGCTAAGGGAAAAAATTTGGTTCAGTAGTAAATACATGCACCAAAAACCAGCGCTTGCAAATAATAAAATAGAGAAATAAACGCTGGTTAAAGGATCAATTATAAAGCTTAGAAATTGAGGAATGGAGTAATACATGCTTTGCACATCGGCAAAGTAGGGTTGTCCGCCACAAAACGCGGGGCTAAACCAAGGTACTTCAAAGAAGCTATTAGTTTTAAACCAATAATAACCATTTAATAGGGAGGGCAATATAAATGAATAATCTTCACCTAGTTGACCTTGAGCATCAGGGAATAATCGACCAAAGATTAAGTGATATGATAACAGCAGTACCAAAAAAGCGCTTAGCGTAAGCCATTTTTGTGGAATTTTGTAGATAGGATCAAAGTTTAACATTGATAAAAGGTTCTTAGTTAAAGGATCGACGTTGTATGTGAAAAGTTAAAGCGCTTAGTTATTCAGAATAGAAAAGCATGCTTTTTTTTATCGTATTTTGCTCTAATTTACGTATTTGTTCTTCTCAAACGTTAACCTGATTAGCTAACCTATGTTTTTATGCGCTACTAACTCACGCACAAAAAGCCTCAACCTGTTTCAAAATACTCGGTGCATCTAAACCACAAACAGCTAGTAATTCTTCGCGCGTACCTTGTTCGATAAAGCTATCAGGCAAGCCTATATTTAAGACTGGCATCAATATGCGTTGCGCTTGTAAGAAGTTGTTAACTGCACTGCCTGCGCCACCAGCAATAACATTTTCTTCTACAGTCACTAGGACATCATGGCTTTTGGCCAACTCTAATAATAACTGCTCATCAATAGGTTTGATAAAACGCATATTAACCACAGTTGCGTTAAGTTGTTTACCTACGCTTAAGGCTGGAGTAACCATGCTGCCC